>JAKSLO010000174.1 GCA_024401185.1 Bacteroidaceae bacterium
GGGTGCAGGTGTGCTGGGCAGTGCCTTCTCTTCTGCCTTTGCCCATGCAGGGGTGGAGAGAACGCTCATCGAGATGCCCGCCACTACGACCGCCTTGCCGAGTCGTCTGCGTTTGCTCAGCTCGCTCTCCAGGTATCTCACCTCGGCTTCACACTTGGGACAGGTGCCTCGGCAGTTTCCTTGGTATTTACACTCCTCCACCACATACTTGATGTCGTTGGCTTCTGCTATCTGCCTGCGTATCTCTTTCAACGCACGGCAAGTTGACTTTCCTCTAAACATAATACATAAAAGTTAAAAGATGATTTTCATGATTTTCATGCCGCAAATGTAGTGCATTTCCTTCGTTTGTGCGCAATAAATGAGTTGACAAAAAGTTCACAAATCATTGAGCGAGTTCACAAAAAGTTCACAAAGCTGAGTTATGTGGTTGAAAACCAACAAATAAAAAAAGAAAGCGCAGAACAAGACAGGTTAAGATGAATAATTGAGTTTCTGGTCTTTGCATTCATGTTGCAGAAACCAAAATCCATACCTTGCGTTTGATGCTGGATGTCTCAGCCGAGCCATTGATGCCGTATTCGTATGAGAATCATTGAGTAAGTTTGGATGCTTTCTGCAACCAACAGCAAATCAGTATTATAGCATGTTTTTGTGAACTTTTTGTGAACTCATTTTCCCGTGCATTTGTGATTTGTGAACTTTTTGTCAACTCATCTATGAGGCATTTCTCCCTCGTTTTTCATACCTTTGCGGCACAATTAAAAACTTTGTGCAATGAAACAGATTCTTATTTCTCTATTGGCCTTCATACCACTTATGTCTAAGGCAGATGATGTGAACGTAAATGGTGTACACTATTATATTAAAGGCGACGAGGCCATAGCCAAGAGGCTCCTGAAGGGCGAGATCAGAAAGGGAGCATTGGTAATCGACTCGGTGGTGTACCATTCGGGACGTGCTTACCCTGTAACGTGCATCGATATGTACAGCGAAGAATGGGGTTTAAAGGATAGTGTGACCTCCGTAGTCATACCAAACTCGGTTACGGAGATTCGTGGTTTTTTCCGTTTCAAAGAATTGACTGAGGTCACCATCCCCAACTCTGTAAAAATCATCAAGGATGCTTTTGAATCATGCAGCCAACTCGATTCCATCTACATACCAAGTTCTGTCGATACTATTATTGACGCGTTCGAGGGTTGCTCACTGAATCGTATTATAGTGGACAAAAACAACAAGGTGTACGACAGCCGTGAGAACTGCAATTGCATCATTAGTACCGCTACCAATAGCATTGTTCGTGGTGGAAACCAGTCGGTCATCCCCTCGTCAGTCACATCCATAGACGAATCCGCATTTAGTGGTTGTAGCATTGAAAGTATCGACATTCCCTCTTCCGTGAAATATATTGGCTCGTATGCATTTTATGGTTGTGGTCAACTCTTGTCTGTCAATATTCCTGACAGTACGCTGGCGGGAGATGGAGTTTTCTCCAATTGCCCGAATCTTACTTCTTTCAACATACCCAAAGGATGGGTTGCAATTCCGAGTGACATGTTTAAATTTTCTGGCCTTACCTCCATTTCTATTCCAGACAACATCAAGCAGATAGGGAATGGTGCCTTTTATAGGTGCGACGACATGAAAACGGTAAAGATACCTCATTCCGTTGAATATATTGGTGATGAGGCCTTTGGTTATTGCAGTGAGCTCAGTTCTGTCATCATCCCCAATTCCGTGAGCTACATGGGCGCATTCGTGTTTGAAGGCTGTGATGGGCTGACGCAAGTAAAACTGTCGTCTGCCATCAAAGCGATCAGGACGGGTGCTTTTGAGGATTGCTATGGCTTAGAGGAGATAAACATCCCTTATGGCGTGACAGAGATAGCCAATAATGCTTTTAGAGGTTGTAGCTTGGAATCCCTGGCAATTCCCGCCACAGTTAAAATCATTGGCGAAGGTGCTTTTAGTGATTGTGATTTTTCGACCATAACCATCCCAAGTAACGTGGTGGAAATAGGTGAAGGAGCATTCTCGGGTTGCGAGAACCTTTCCTCCCTCATCGTTGACAAGGGCAATCCCCGATACGATAGTCGCAACAACTGCAACTGCATCATCGAAACCCAGACAAACACGCTTGTGCAAGGATGCAAGGAGTCGTTTATCCCCACCACGGTAAAAGGCATTGGCCCCATGGCCTTTTATGGAGTGCAGGAATTGAAGTCCATAGAGATTCCTGGCTCGGTAACCGAAATTGGGAACGGCGCATTCTCATGGTGTGAAAACTTAGAGCACATTACTATCCCCAATTCTGTAAACACATTGCATAGAGGTGCGTTTAAGTACTGTGGGAAACTGACAGAGTTTACCATTCCCGCATCGGTCAAGACGATTTCGCCAGATATTTTTGATAATTGCAGTCATATTACCGACGTGTATGTGCTTGGATACAAGATGCCTGAGGTCGAAACCTACCGGAATTCTTTTCCTGACTGGGTGCAGGAAGCTACTTTGCATGTGCCTGCCTCGTTGGTGGATTACTATCGCAGCACCAAGCCATGGAACAAGTTCGGGCGCATTGAAGCCTTGTATGAGGAAACCACACCTGTAGGACAGGGACAGGTCGGCACGGACGACGACTCTGTGGTAAATGCTTATGGCATTGATGGCACAGTAATCTCGGATGCAAAGAAAGGCATCAACGTCATACAGCACCAGAATGGAAAAGTAAGGAAAATAATAAAGTAATTATTATGACGCAGAACACGCATAACCCGATAGGCTCTTTGTTTGTCGTAAACCGTCATCGTATGGCAACCGATGGCGACGGAGTGACCACATTGGTGGCCTTTCATGGCTGTCCGCTAAGATGCCGCTATTGCCTAAATCCACAAAGCCTCGAAACACAGTTTGAGTGCCGAAAAGTTACGGAGGAGGAACTAAACGAGGAGGTTCGCATAGACGACCTGTACTTTCAGGCCACCTGTGGTGGCATAACCTTTGGTGGTGGAGAGCCCTTGCTTCACAGCACCTTCATCAGGCGCTTCTGTGAGTTGCGCCCCGACTATTGGCGGATTTGCATCGAGACGTGCCTCAATGTCCCCCTGTCGCATCTGCAGGAGGTGGCACCCTTCATCTCGCAATGGTTTATCGACATCAAGGACATCAACCCTGACACATACCAGCAGTACACGTCGCGCCACAACCAGCAGGTAATCGACAATCTTCGTTGGTTGGCAAGCCAACCTGGCATGGCGCATCGTGTCACCCTGCGCATTCCAAGGATTCCCGGTTTCAATGACGTGGCCAGCAACGAAAAAAGCCAATCGTTTCTGCAATCGATGGGCTTTTCAAAGTTCGATAGGTTCTGCTACATCACAAATATTAGCCCCCCTCGGGGATAAGGGGGGCTACTTCAAATGACTTCCTCGCTACGGAGAGCCTTTATTTCAATCCTGCCTTCAGGGAGCGGATTACGGCGCTGTTGAAGCCAGCATGG
>JAKSLO010000175.1 GCA_024401185.1 Bacteroidaceae bacterium
AAAAAATAATAATTCATTACATATAAAGGGGGACAGATACCTCACATATCTGTCCCCGCCTTATGAAATTCTTCAAAAATTATTTAGTGATGATAAAAAATTAACTTGGTACGATTTGTAATGTGAACCTTTTTGTGGTAGCGACTCATCTTTTTGGCTGTTTTTGTTCCATTCATCGGTCGAGATGCCCGCATCACGCCCTCTTCATGAAATAAAAACATCTCAAAAATCTGAGGTTAAATCGTACCAATTTATTTTTTCACCATCACTTAGCACTTTCGTGCTTAGCTTGCCCAGTTTACAAATATCTTCTTCTGTTTGGCAACACATAATCCATACCCCCATCCAACACGTCAGAGACGGTATTGATTTCGAGGAATGAGGTGTGAGTGCCCTGCTTACCACCACTCAGGTAGGCCACCATGTCGGAAGGCTGCAGCACACCATCGTCGAGCAACTTGCGCAAGGCAGCAAAGTAGTAGGCCTGTCCGTTTGCCTTCTCGGGCATGAAGATAGCCTCCACACCATACGAGAGTGCCAAGTGGCGCATGGTCTTTTCCTTATAGCAGATAGCCAGCACAGGATACTTGCCACGGAATGCAGCCAGGTTACGAGCTGTGCGTCCCGAGAAACTGTCGGTGATGATAGCCTTGATGGGCAATGAGCAAGTAGCTCTCACAGCCTGCTTGGCCAGGAACGAGGTAACATCAGGATTGTCGCCCAGAGGAATGCGGATATCGTTGTCGGAGAGCTTATCCTTCTCGGCCTGAGCAGCTACCTTGGTCATGGTCTGCACAGCCTCAACAGGGTATTTTCCGTAGGCCGTTTCGCCCGAGAGCATTATAGCATCAGTACGGTAATAGATGGCATTGGCAATATCGGTTACCTCAGCACGGGTGGGACGAGGATTCTTGATCATAGTATGCAGCATCTGGGTAGCCACGATAACGGGTTTCTTAGCCAAGACGCACTTCTTGATGAGAACGCGCTGAATGCCGGGAATCTTCTCCTGAGCCACTTCGATGCCCAGGTCGCCACGTGCCACCATCACACCATCGGCCACAGTAAGAATCTCGTCAATATTGTCCACACCCTCCTGATTCTCAATCTTGGCAATAATCTTGATGTCAGAACCATATTCGTCCAGAATCTCACGGATGTCCATCACATCCTGCTTGTTGCGCACAAAAGAATGAGCTATGAAGTCAAGGTCGCGGTCAATGGCATACTTGATGTTTTCGCGGTCTTTATCGGTAAGCGAGGGCAGATTGATACGAACACCAGGCACGTTCACACTCTTGCGCGAACCCATGGTGGCCTCATTCTGTATTTCACAAACCAAGTAATCGGCATGCTTCTCAACAACCTGCAACTCCAGTTCGCCATCGTCAATCAATATGTAGTCACCATCGTTGAGGTCGTTCACAAAGTTGGGATAGCTCACGGCAATCTGCTCACGGGTAGTCAGCAGGTCGGGATTACCAACAATGCGCACCTTATCGCCAATGTGGTATTCTATCTGGTCTTCACCATCAATCTTGGTAGTGCGCACCTCAGGACCCTTAGTGTCAATCAGTATGGCAATGCGATTGCTAACCTCTCGCACATTGTTGATCAACTTGTCCATGCCCTCACGAGTGCCATGGGCGGTGTTCATGCGCACCACATTCATGCCCGATTCAAAGAGTGAACGAATAAACTCTACGTCGCAACGCAAATCCGAGATTGACGCAACGATCTTTGTCTGCTTTAACATCATAATCTTTTTACCCTACTTTTTTAATTCTAAACTCTTAATTTACTTTTCCCTAATTAACTGTTAAATGTTAAGAGTTGTGCTATCCTTGAATTCTTGTGCAAAGGTACAACTATCGCAAAAAATAAGAAAGTTTTTTTTATTTTTTCTACCTTATTTTGCTGAATTAAGCACATAGGAGTATGTTTTTTGTCAAATTTGTTGCCCGAATATATAAAAAGCAATAATTTTGTATGTAGTATAGTAATCTAAGTTTAGTGATGTAATACCAACATAAATGAAACGTATCATCCTTTCACTTACATTCATGGGTGCATTGCAACCCATTTCGCAAATGATTTCTCCCAACGGTGGAATGAGTGGGCTTCTACATGCTCAATCCAACATTACCCCCGAAGTGTTGAAGGCACTTGAGTCTTCGCAAACCCATACGCCAGCCGACCGTGCCTTGCGTAATGCCATCAGCAGCAATGGCATCAACAAAATGGCACTTGACATGCAGCACGCAAGTGCCGTGCCCGACACGTATTTCAGCCTTGAAACCAAGAACTCTGGCATCAGCGACCAGCAGAGCAGTGGTAGGTGCTGGCTGTTCACAGGCCTCAACGTGTTGCGCCATCAGGCTACTAAGAAGCTGGGTACTCCTAACTTCTTCTTCAGCCAGATTTACTGCTTCTTCTATGACCAGCTTGAGAAGAGCAATCTCTTCTTGCAGGGCATCATCGACACTCGCAAGCAAGCCATCGACGACCGTGAGGTAGTTTGGCTCTTTCAGAACCCACTTTCCGATGGTGGAACCTACACGGGTGTGGCTGACCTCGTAAGCAAGTATGGTGTAGTGCCTCAGGAGGTGATGGGCGAGACTTACGTCAGCAACAGCACCTCGGAATTCAACAGCCACCTCAAGCGTAAGTTGCGCGAGATGGGCATACAGTTGCGCGAGAAGGCAAGTCAAGGTGCTTCGGTAAAGCAGCTTGAGGCTGAAAAGGTAGAGATGATGAAGACCGTATATCACATGCTTACCCTGGCTTATGGCGAACCTGTGAAAAGCTTTACCTGGGCACCTCGTGATGCCAGCGGCAAATACATTGGCGAAGCTAAGACCTACACGCCCCTGGAATTCTATAAGATGGTAAGCGATGGCACCGACCTCAATGCCGACTACGTGATGCTGATGAACGACCCCTCGCGTGAGTACAACAAGGTGTATGAGATTGAGTATGACCGCCATGTATATGATGGTCACAACTGGCTTTACCTGAATCTCGACATCGAGGAGATAAAGCCCCTCTGCATTGCCTCCATCAAGGACAGCTGCCAGATGTATTTCTCATGCGATGTGGGCAAGCAACTCAATCGTGCCAATGGTATGCTCGACGTGAAGAACTACGATTACAACTCACTCTTTGGAACAGTATTTGGCATGAACAAGAAACAAAGAATACAGAGCTTCGATAGTGGTTCAAGCCATGCCATGACCTTGATGGCTGTTGACCTTGATGCCAATGAGCGTCCCAGCAAGTGGAAAGTAGAGAACAGCTGGGGTGTGTCAAGTGGTCAGTCGGGTTATCTCATTATGACAGACGAGTGGTTCAACGAATATATGTTCCGTGTAGTAGTCAACAAAAAGTATCTGAACGAGGCACAGAAGGCTTTGCTTAAGCAGAAACCCATCAAACTGCCCGCATGGGATCCCATGTTTATGGGGGAAGACTAAATTGAAGAAGAATAAAAAAA
>JAKSLO010000176.1 GCA_024401185.1 Bacteroidaceae bacterium
TCAATTATTCAATGTTACTTGCTTATATTATAAATTCCACATATTGTTGAGCATCTCTATCGCTGATGCCGAACGGATTACTTATGCAAGAAAATCCAGTCAAGACGTTCTGTGGTAAATGCTTGTGTGCAAGCCTCACCATGTCCTAAACCTTGCAGAATGTCAAATCTGACACAAGAGCTGGTTGCTTTGTGTTGTCTGTGCCAAAATTGCGCATTCTGTACAATGTTCCCTTGTACTCTTCTGGAGCATATTTGCTTAATTCTACGACCGGAGAACGCTGCGCCTGGAGATTTAAGACAAAGCCGTATAGAACGAGAAATAACATAATAATCTTTTTCATTGTCTTTATCCTTTTAATTTACTTTTTCTTATTTTGACGGCTTTTGAGGGACGTTTGAGCTGCTTTTCAAGGAAAACGTCGGCATACCCCATATCATCACCGCATGTCATGACAGACCACACGAAGCGGTTGGTGAGTCTCTTGTTTGCAAAGTATTCCTCTACGATTTTCGGCAATCCCCACGCAGAGACAGGAAAGATGATTCCTAAAGGTTTTTCGGCTGAAGCCTCAGGCGCAGGCGGAACTTTGGCGGATGCCTCAGGCGCGAGCGGAGCATCTTCAACCATGTTAGGCAAATGCTTGGAAGTCTCTATGTTGAACAGTTGTTCATCAAGAAGTTCTGCAAGTCTTTCTGCGACATGTTTACTGTTGCCTGTTCCTGAAAAGTACAGTATCATTTGTATTTCGCTTTATTCTATTTGTTCACCCATGTAAGTTTTGACCATATCTGCTCAAGAGGTCCACGGCGATGGTGCTTTGTCCAATAACGGCAGAAGATGTAAAGGCATATTACCGTAGCGATGCCGAGGAGGAAACTGATGCCGTGGCTGCTGACAAGATGTAGCGACAATCCCCAGTTGTAGAAAAGGAAACTGCCGATGATGCTCTGCAAGAGGTAATCCGTAAGGCTCATCTTGCCGATAAATGACAGGTGAGTGAGTGCCTTGCTTGCCTTTGAATGATAGTAGAGTAGGGTGAAGCATGATACATAGAACGTGGTCATGGCGAAGTTGCGCCAGGCTGTGATGAGAGTTTCAAGTCCTTGTCCAACTGCTGGTTGCATTTCGGTGAAACTAACTGTGTTGAGAAGTATCTGCATACTTGCGAACAACAGCGCTGCCCATTGTATTGCCTTACGCCAGAATGCTGCATTACTCTCAGTATTGGCAAATAATCCTTTTCTGCCCAACAGCATACCGATGAGGAAGAACAGAAGGGTTTGGGTCAGTCGTCCATGCTCCAGTGCCCAGCCGTAGTTGAGTTGCAAACCGTAGGTGAGGTTTGCCTTGGCTACGTCGAGGAAACCTCCTTCAGCACAAGGAGTGAACAGTTCTCCCCACATTGAGCCTAAGCCAAGATCCATCGGTCGTGTGTTCTCGTTGAGCAATCCTAATGTCACATACACCATCTCTATCGGTTGGCAGTAAAGGACAAATGCTGCAATTATAACCGTGCGGTCGGATGCTCTGACGAAAGGAATCAGCAGCAAACCGAGTACAGAGTAAGTCACGAGCACATCGCCATTGAAGAATACGAGGTCGAGCAATCCCCATAGGAACAGCAATACCATACGCCATGCAAATCGTGGACGGAAGTCATACCCACGCTCTTTCTGGTTACGATGCTGAATAAAGCACGTCAATCCGAAAAGCAAGGCGAAGATGGCGTACATCTTGCTGGAGAAAAGATACCACATTGTGTCCCACAGTCCTTGCTCAAAAGCAGATGGTTCAGGGAAACTGTAGAAATTGAGATGCTCCAGATAGTGAAGCATTATGATGCCTACGACTGCAAATCCGCGAAGGCAATCAACAACGTCGATACGTTTGTGAGTTTTTTCGATTGTATTCTGCATATTTGTATTGTTCAAATTTTCCTTGAGAAAGTTTGGAATTATCATAGTATCTATATTTACTAACTTAACTTTCCCACCCTTTATGATGTTAGTTTTGTTGGCCACCAAAGGAGGGAATGTTTAGTTACATCATTTGTGGTATTAAACATTCGCCACTTGAATACTATTCTGAATGATCCTTCGTTGACCTTTGGTCGACTGCATTTTGCACGTCTGCAAAGCGCTCATGTTCGGCATAGTCGGAGCAAGCTCCACTCTGCTCTCACTTAATCGCAGCCTTCATTTCCTCTCCTTGTTTGTCATACTGCTTGCGCTTGCCTACTGGTGGTTCGGTCAATGTGATGCGAACGACAGCTGTTCTTCCAAGGCTTCGGGCAACAGATGCATCGAAGGCATCCATGTGTTTTGGGAGGAAGCGCTCGCAGATGGCGCGTAAGGCTGCAATCTTCTCGGTGTCATCCTCTACAATTTCTGCTGTTCCGAATGCTATGGCCGACTTGAATTCGAGCGTGAAACTACCGTCCTTTGGTCCTACCGTTGGTTTGCATTTAGTTACGGCGCTCAGGCATACGCGAGGATTCTTGCGCAGCAGGTCTAGCTTCTTGCCCTCCAGTGCGCAGTGGAAGTAGAAAGTCCTCTCGTCAGTACGTACTAATGACAGTGGCAAACCGTATGGCATTCCCTCGTCGTCAGCCATGCTGACTGTTATGTATGGTGCTTTGTCCAGCACCTCAAGCGCCCATTCTGCGGGCATCTCTCTGCTTGCTTTTCTCATATTTTACAACTTTATTCCTTATTTCATAATAGATAATATCTATCGTTGATGCTTATAAGAGGGTTGACAGTTCGTCTTCTCTGATAACTTTTGGTTGTGCCTTACCTGCAAGAACAAGAATCTTTTTGCCATTGCGATAAATGTGAAGCTGGCGGCTTCTTACTACAGCCGTCAACTCCTCATCCTCCTGCATGGCCAACCAGATAGGGTAGTACACGCCATCAGGCTCAAATAGCTTCTTCTGGAGGTGCGAGCACATGTTTGTGTTGTCGATCGTCATGCTGATCATACGTTCTTTTCTCTGTCCTTAATAATCTCGTCCATATTCTCCTTCGCCCAATGAATCATGTTTTCAACTAAAGGGAGAAAGGAAAGAGCACGAGAGGTAAGAGAGTATTCCACACGTGGAGGAACTTCGGGAAATACCTCTCGACTGACGAAGCCATCCTCTTCAAGTGTGCGGAGCGTCTGCGTGAGCGACTTCTGCGAGATGTCGGGAATCTGTCGTTGCAGTTCCTTAAAACGCACAGGCTCCCTGTGCTGCAGGTTGTACAGCACAAGGAGCGACCATTTGTCACCTACACGCGCAAGGACGTTGCGGATAGGGCAATCGGGAAATAATGCGTCTCTTATCTCTTTGTTCTTCTGATCTTTTTGTTGGTTCATTATTTATCTAATGGGATGATGTTAGCATCGTCCATGAAACTGGTGATAGGCTTTGCCTCGTAC
>JAKSLO010000177.1 GCA_024401185.1 Bacteroidaceae bacterium
TTTCGTCACTCAAACCTGCCACAGATACCCGATTTTGTTAAATTCAGCGTTAAAAGCAAAGCTTTTTGCACGTAATCGGAAAACTTTTATTATATTTGCCGATTGAAAGCATAATGCGCACCTAATAATGCGTGTATGAATAACAAAGCAACTCTTATGGATAAGAAACGAACATACAATTATGCAAATACAATAGCAAAAGATACGCTCCGCGAGTACGTCAAGGAGAATGAGGTAGTCTTCCAGGCATTCGGCGCCCTCGTGGAGGTTGCCAATGAGGCAGAGATAATGTAAGGCTTATATAACAAAACATGAAACCACAAGAAGAAATAACCAATAGGAGCATGGCGATAAGCGAGGAGTGAAGATTATGATAGATGGGGCGGTGTTTGATGCGCGAATGAACAACATCGGTTTTGATCAGACACGTTACCCGGGGCATCCCGACCTATTGCAAATACGCTATTCGCCAGGTTCGCCCATCGCAAAGAAACTGCAAGGCATGTTCGCTTGCGAATTGACAGAACTCTTCATGTGATAACGATTAGAGAAAACAAAATGAGCAAGAATATCACTATAATAGACAAGGAATACAAAGAGTGGATCAAAGACCTCTCCTTGCGTTACCGCCATAGCCAGATAAAGGCAGCGGTGAAGGTGAACACGGAAAAACTCCTCTTCAACTGGCAACTGGGACGTGACATCGTAGAAATGCACGTTGAGGAGCGTTGGGGTGAGAAGGTCATCACTCAGCTGAGCAAAGATCTACAGCAGGCACTGCCCGGTATAGAGGGATTGTCACGCACCAACATTTACTACTGCAAGAATTTCTATCTACTTTATAATCAAGATAATAAAATTATCCAACAAGTTGTTGGACAATTAGAGAACAAGTCAAACACAAGTGCATCTGAAATTGTCCACCAAGTTGAGGGACAATTTGAAGCCAACGCAATTGTCCAACAAGTTATTGGATTATTTCAAATCCCTTGGGGACATCATTGCACAATCATTGATAAGGTTAAAGGCGACCGACATAAAGCCCTCTTCTTCGTTCATAAGACAATAGAGGAAGGCTGGAGCCGCGCTGTGCTTGAGACATGGATCACATCTAATCTCTATGAACGAGAGGGTAAGGCAGTAACCAATTTCCAAAGTACCCTGCCCGAACCGATGAGCGACCTTGCCAACGAGATCACAAAGGATCCATACAACTTTGCCTTTGCTGGCATCACGGGCGATTACAACGAGAAGTTGCTGAAGGATGCTTTGCTGAAGAATATTACCGAATTTCTTATAGAACTGGGTACTGGTTTTGCCTATGTCGGTAAAGAATACCGCCTACAGATTGGCACCAAGGAGAAGTTCATCGATCTGCTCTTCTTCCATATTCCGCTGAATTGCTACGTGGTGATCGAGGTCAAGATTGGTGAGTTCGATTCGCCTGATGTCGGTCAGTTGGGCACATACGTTGTGGCATGTAACCATCTGTTGAAACTGCCGCACCACAACCCGACCATCGGTCTTCTGGTGTGCAAGAGCAAGGACAACCTCCTTGCTCAGTACGCTCTTGAAGGTAGCAGTCAACCCATCGGCATCTCTGAGTTTGAGTTAGAGAAACTCTACCCGACAAAGGTAGAAGGTATGATTCCTACGCTGGAGGAGTTGGAAGATAAATTGAAAGGATAAATTTCTTAATATAAGCCCATGCCAACCGCCACGACCATAATCCCTATCCTCGGTGCGCAATACTGTGCCAACCCGAAGGATGTGGCTGCTTCCCTGACGGAAGCGGAGAGGGAGGCGCGTACCATCAGCTTGCTCCAGAAGGTGCAGACGATGGGCGGCATGGTGATGCTGATTCCCGAGCCGTCGAACAGGCACAATAGCAATGCGGTGCTGGCTCGTCATAGGGGTGTATCGGTGGGATACGTGAGTGATGACTTTCTGGAGTTGGTGCACAGGGCTTTGAAACAGAATGGTGGACGACCCTTGCTGGCACCCATCACGGAGGTGAAGGTTTATAAGCATGGCTACCTGCATGTGGCATTGCCAGAAGCGACCGGAGCGTGCACGGAACCTGTACTGTACGAGGTGGATTGGTCGATGTGGATGGTGGATGTGCCGCTGCTGCCAACAAGCGATGCAGAGTATTGCCAGACGGAAGCGGAGATGATGCTTGGGATGACTCCGTTCTCCAAGGAATCGTTGCCGCAACTTGCGTTCAACCTCGACCTATGGCTTCGTGGTAGTGTGAACGATCTCAGTCGTGAGGCACGCGAGAGCCGCAGTCGCTACATCGAACTGCTGGAGGCTTCTTCCGATGCCGAAGTGCGTATGCTGGTCGAAGAGGTGAAGCACCAGCGCAATGCCATCTGTGGCGAACGTATGATGACGGAACGAACGGGAGCGTGGTGGAAATCGTTGAGATCGTCACGCGACTTGCAGGAGCTTTGGCAGAAGTGGCAGCTGCGTTGCAAACGGAGGTATTGGCAGAACCTGCAGATGATTGATGACATGCTACGTGGATTGCCCGGCGAGGTGTATGATGACATTGGTCAGCTTGGGAAATTCCTCTCGCGCCTGTACTATCTGAAAGTGCCTCGTATGGCTTACTACAGCATCCTCACGCTGATGCTCATCCGCGAACTGACGTGCGAGAAGCTTGGTATTCCAACCGAGCCATTGACCACGGGCGACTACTTGAGCGATGACGTGGTACAGGACATGGAGCTGATGCCAGTGACCATCGGACAGGTATTGCACTATGGTCAGACGCAATGTGAACTGCCCATCCAGCGTGCCACCGTACAGATGCTTGCCAACTGGCTGCGCGATGAATACACGAACTCTCATTGCAAGGCTGCTGATGCGCTGACACAAAGAGATGATGCCATGCGTGAGCAGACGGAAGCCATGAAGCAGACGGCAGAGGCAATGATGAAGGTCGCAACCAAACCCACCAGCATCGGGCAGCTCAACATGGGCAACGGGGAGCAGACGCTGCCTCCAGGTACTAACATTCCACTAATCCCAGAACAATGACGGAAGAACAGAAAATAGAGGCATTGCAGCGTATTCTGCAAGGAGCAAACGTAGCACAGGTGAACCTTGGTGACGGCTACCAGACATTCAACCTGGGAAAGGCTGGAGAGTGGCAGCAGGCACCTACAACGAATGCAGAGGTGGTGGATGCTGTGGTGGAAGACGAAAACCCTTGCTTTGCCGAAAGCAATGTCATCTTCAATTCTCGCATCCTGACAACAGAGGTACACTACCGGAAGGTGCGCGATGTTATCCTGCGTTTCATCAAGCAGGA
>JAKSLO010000178.1 GCA_024401185.1 Bacteroidaceae bacterium
CTTCACAAGACAAAGCATCTTCTTTCATGTTATCATGAATATGTGAAACTTGTCTCACATGTTGCGACCTTGTGGGATGTATGAAGTGTGCAACCCTTTCACGCTGACAAGAAAATAGAAAATTCGCTGATTTTGCAAAATTCGGGAGAAACAACGAAAAGTGAACGGGTTTTGCGCAAAAACCCCGACTTTGCGAGGTGTTTAGAGGGGAATGGCGGGGAAAATGCACAAAAGTGGGAGTGAACGAAAATCGGGCTTCGAGGATGTGTAAAGATTTCTACACATCGCATTTCAAACCAAGTTGGAAGGTGCAAAACGGAGCCACCTCCATCAATCCCCCATAAAATAACCAAATAACTTTTCACTTTTCACTTTTAGGTACTTTCACAAGGATGCGACATCTTCGATTCGCGTTGCCATTCCCATGCAAAACCAGCATTGCACCCTCCATTCCACGCACATATTGCTCCGTATACTCCTCAAAATATGGGGAAAATCGGCATTATTTCGCCGAAATGGATAGATTTTTGTGCAATTTTTCTCCCATTTCACTTGATTTTCGTATCTTTGTACTCCGACTCAATGGATGAATATCTTACCATACAAGAATAGAGAAGAAGCATGATTGACAAGAAAAAGCTAAAACAGGCAAAAGAATGGATTGACAAACTTGCCAATGGCATTCATCCCATAACTTCAGAACCCGTAAAGGAGGATGACGTTGTCAACGATGTACATGTCTCACGCTGTTTGTTCTACGTGAGCGAATTATTGTCCCAAATGGGAAGCGGCAAATCTTCCGAAAGCAATCAGAAGGCATTTTGGATGTCCGCTACGAGAGCAAGCAAAATAAATGTATCAGGTCCAAACGGAATTACCCAATTCACCAGAACCATAAATGAGTCTATCCCTTCTGACATGAAGCCCTTGGCTACAGCAACAGTCATCAAATGGTTACGCAAAGAGGGATACTTGTATGAAATGTACATCGACGAAAAGCACAAGACGAATCTCCCCACGGAAAAGGGGGAAAAGATGGGCATAACCGTGACGATGCAGCAAAACGAAGACGGTCAGGAATATAGAAGGGTGATGTATGATGTAGATGCCCAGAGATTCATGCTAAGCCACATCGAAGCCATTGCTATGACGAAGTGACTCAAGCAAAAAAAGAACGAATTGACACCGCATTATGACATACAACAGAGAATACACGCCAGAGTTCATCACTGAACTGAAGCCAAACGAGATATTCGTGTTTGGCAGTAACATTCACGGTATGCACGGAGGAGGTGCTGCTGCCATTGCCTTCCGCAAGTTCGGAGCGGAATGGGGTGTGGGGGAAGGTCTCACCGGACAATGCTATGCCTTGCCAACGATGGAAGGTGGAGTGGACTATATTGCAGAAAAGGTGGAGAACTTCATGGCTTGTGCCAAGGAGCATCCTGAGTTGAAGTTCTATGTCACCAAGATAGCATGTGGCATAGCAGGATTCTCCATTGAGGAGATCGGGCCCTTGTTTGCCGATGCCATCCCAATGGAGAATGTGATTCTGCCCAGAGAGTTCGTGGAGGAACTGGGCTGTTAGGAGCGATTAAGAAGAATGATGAATAAGAAAAGGAGAGGGCATTTCCTGTACGTTGCTCATCCAAAGATTTCGTGCAGTTCCTTGTTTGAAAGTTTGCCTATCCAATTCTCGCCTGTAGATACCGTGAGGTCAGCAAGATGTTTCTTTTCTTGTATCATAGCGTCAATACGTTCCTCGAAAGTGTTTTGCGTGATGAAACGATGCACCTGCACGTTCTTGTGCTGGCCGATACGATATGCACGGTCGGTTGCCTGAGCCTCTACTGCAGGATTCCACCAGAGGTCATAGTGTATGACGTGGGTTGCAGCCGTGAGATTAAGACCAGTACCTGCTGCCTTCAATGATAGTATGAAGATACGGTCGTTGCGATTGTTCTGGAAACGGTCAACCATTTCCTGACGCTGTTTCAACGAGCATCCACCATGATAGAACATTGGTTCTTCATCAAGCGTGGTGCGGATGAAGTATTGGAGTAATTCACCCATCTCACGGAACTGTGTGAAGACAAGTACCTTCTCGTCGGCATCAATGATACTGCGAAGCATATCGAGCAGCATTTCCGTCTTTCCCGATAAGGTTGCATCCATGCGGTTGTCTTTGAGATACTGCGTCGGGTGATTGCAAATCTGTTTCAAGGCAAGCATCATCTGCAGGATAAGTCCCTGACGCTTGAAGAGTGTCTGATTGTCCTCACCCTCCATGCTCTCAATAACCGCCATACATTTGTTGACGGTTTCTTGGTATAGTGCTGCCTGATCAGAAGTAAGCGATGCCAACTCGTTGCGCTCAATCTTGTCAGGCAGGTCGCTGATAATACTCTTGTCCGTCTTCAGACGGCGCATCATGAACGGAGCTGTCACCTTGCGGAAACGTTCCGCTACGTGACTGTCGCCGTATTTCTGTATAGGCTTTGCGTATGAATCAGAGAAGTCCTTTGCCGAACCAAGATAGCCCTTGTTTGTAAAGTCAATGATACTCCAGAACTCCGACAGACGATTCTCCACAGGTGTACCACTCATGGCTATATGACAGTCAGCAGGTATGCTGTGTATCGCCTTGCTCTGTGCCGTATCGCTGTTCTTGATGTTCTGGGCTTCGTCTATTACGAGCACTTGCCATTTCTGCTTCTTCAGTTTATCGGCATCAGAGCGCACCACACCGTATGTCGAGAGAATGATGTCTGCATTCTTGCAATCATCGTCCTTTAGGTCACGTGCTGTACCGTGATATACGCCAGTGGTCAGTTGTGGGGCAAAGCGCTTCACCTCCGACTGCCAGTTGTGCAGCAAACCTGTTGGCACAACTACAAGGGCTTTCTTCTTATCCATTGCGCCCTCTTCTTTCATTTTCAGCAGCAGAGTAATTACCTGCAAGGTCTTACCAAGACCCATGTCATCGGCTATGATACTGCCGAAGCCTATCTTCATGTTGCGATACATCCATGA
>JAKSLO010000179.1 GCA_024401185.1 Bacteroidaceae bacterium
TAGCAGACCTTTAGCAGAACCACAGCGGAGGATTAGCACAGACAAGGAACTACTGGAGTTTAACTACGAAAAGAAATCTTTGGAACTGTATGGAAAAGAGGCATGGAGTTGGGGAGGGTAAAGGCTTTATGCTTTTCATCATCACTTAAATAGTGAAAAATGAGATAAGTTTTTTGCCATTATTGATTTTTTTTTGTAATTTTGCCGCCGATTTAGAAACGATCAAGGCGAAAGCCGAGTATCGTGCAAGGGAATCAGGTGAAAGACCTGAGCTGTTCCTGCAGCTGTAATCCATATTGTGAAGTCAACAACGAAGTCACTGACCCGGAAATAAGGAAGAGGTTGGGAAGGCGTTGACTTTGTGGAAAGCCAGAATACCTGCTAAGTCGGAAGGAAAGTAACAACAAAGCCCCCAGGAAAGGGGTGGTGACTTATGACATCAAAGCAATGGTTGTGCGTCCTTGTGGCGTTTATTTGTGGCATGTCCACACAGGCACAAACGAAGGTTGACTCGCTACGCGAGGTCGTTGTGACTGGCACCGGAACAGAACGTCTGCTCCGCAATGCTCCTGTGCAGACCGAAGTCATCTCGCGCAAGATGCTCGACACCTTTGGCGGCAAGAGCGTAGAGGAGATACTGGGCAGCCTGACTGCCTCGTTTGCCTTCAGCGAGGGAGACATGGGCAGTCAGATGCAGCTGGGAGGTCTGGGCAATGCCTACATACTGGTGCTGATAGATGGCAAGCGCATACACGGAGACGTAGGCGGCGAGAACGACCTGGGCGTCATCGACCCCCACAACATAGAGCGCATCGAGATCGTGAAGGGAGCCCAGTCGGCACTCTATGGTAGCGATGCCATGGCTGGTGTGATCAACATCATCACCAAGAAGCACAAGGATGAAGGACTCGTGATAGACAATACCACCCGTTATGGCAGTTTCAACGACCTGCGACAGCATAACGGGATAGGTTTCACGGTAGGCAGCCTGACCAGCTACACAAACTTCCAGTTGCAGCATACCGACGGCTGGCAGAACACAGCCGACGAATATGCCGAGGGCAAGGTGGTGCACGACTCGCGCACCAAGACCGTGAACGAATACACCAACTGGCAGGTGAGCGAGCGACTGGATTATGCCCTCAACAAGGATGTAAGCCTCTATGCCGACGGAATGTACTATACCAAGGGCATACATCGTCCTACGGACGGAAAATACCCATCGTGCGACGTCTTTACCTACGACCTCATGTACCGCGACGCGAGTGCATCGGTGGGCGGAAAGTGGACGATGCCTGCCCAGAGACGCAACTACGTAAGCTTCGACCTTGACTGGAACAAGCACGCATATTATTATGACTATACGGCGCGAACCTACGAGGATGCCTACATTGATGGCGTACTGGAACATGGTGTGCCAATGTACCCAGGACAAAAACGCTTGCAGAGCGACCAGCAACGCATGATGGCCTCGCTGAAGGGTGTCTTCTATCTGCCTTACGCCAACACGCTGAATACCGGCTTGGAATACCGCTACGACTATCTGGAAGCCCCCATGCGCACGGACAACGGGCATGCAAGCGACTGGACGGGAGCCCTCTACGTGCAGGATGAGTTCGACCTACTGAAGTGGTTGAACCTCACGGCAGGATTGCGACTGGTGGACAATGCTGAGTTTGGCGTGCGACTCACCCCCAAGGTCAGCATGATGCTCTCGGCTGGCGACTGGCGTTTCCGCATGGGGTGGAGCCAGGGTTTCAAGACACCTACCGTGAAGGAGTTGCATTACAGATACCTGCACGTGATGGGTTCGAGCACCTTCTTCAATATCGGAAACGTGAACCTTGACCCTCAGCTGAGCAACTACTATAGTGCCAATGTGGAGTACAGAGGCAAGCGCCTTACAGCCTCGCTGACGGTTTACCAGAACCAGCTCGACCAGATGATAGCCTTGGTGAACGTGCCCGTGGGCGAGATTCCAGCAGGCATCACCACAGCCTATCTGGGCGACGGAAGCGGCAATGTGCAGGCGCGTATGTATAAGAATATGGAGGATGCCAGAACGCGTGGCGTAGATGTGAACCTGTCGTACCGCCTTACCCGCGAACTGACGCTTACGGGAGCCTACAGCTGGCTCGACACAAAGGCACACCAGTACAATACCAGCAAGAAGCGACTGGAGAGGGTGGTCATAGATGGCACAGCCCATCACAAATGGAGTGCGTCGGCTGTGTGGCAGCATCGCTTTAGTGCCACCTACCGACTTGGCATCAACCTCTCGACGCGTGGCAGTAGCGAGCGTCTCTACCAAAACAACGGCAACGGAAAGCCATTCCAGCTGTGGCGCATCAACACCACCCACGACATAGGCAGAACCGACAGGAAACTGAGCTACAGGGTGGAGGTAGGTGTGGATAACATCCTGAACCAGGTGGATCGCACCATGCATCCCTATCACCTTGGCTCCAACAGTTCGGGAACTACCGTGTTTGGTACATTCGCCATTAAATTCAAGCAAGGAAAAACAATTAAAACCATAACTAAAAAACAAACAAATCATGAAGAAGATTAAGGTTATGCTTGTAGCTGCCATTGCAGCACTCGGCATGGTGTCTTGTTCTGACGATGACAAGACCACAATTGAAAACAACATCGTATCGGAGTACCAGTACAACGACAACCTCGTAGCCAACCAGAAGAAGGCTTCGGGCAAGAAGGAGGCTGTGCTGCTCGTGGCTTTCGGTTCAACCTGGAGCAATGCTTTCGCTGCTTTCGACAATACCAAGAAGCAGTATGAGGCAGCTTTCCCCAACGCCGATGTTTACGTAAGCTTCAGTTCTGACATCTGTATCAACCGTGCCAGCGCAGGCGAGAACGGTGAGGCACGCGATTACTATGAGCCCCGCTACCTCTTGCACGCTATTGGTGCTGCCAAGTATGACAAGATCTATATCCAGTCATTGCAGGTTATCCCCGGTGAGGAGTTTGCCAATGTAGTGGCTTGCGTGAAGAAGTT
>JAKSLO010000018.1 GCA_024401185.1 Bacteroidaceae bacterium
TGTTAAGGGTAAGGATATCACTAAGGAGGGTATCAACGCTGCTATGAAGGCTGCTCAGACCGAGTCTTACGGTTACACCGAGGACGAGATCGTATCAAGCGATATCATCGGTATGAAGTTCGGTTCTTTGTTCGACGCTACTCAGACCATGGTTAGCAAGATCGACGAGGAGACCTATCAGGTACAGGTTGTTTCTTGGTATGACAACGAGAACAGCTACACCTCTCAGATGGTTCGCACCATCAAGTACTTCTCAGAGATCTAATCAAAGGGATTTACTTAGGTAAACAATACAGCCACCCTTGGCAATTTGCCTTGGGTGGCTTTTTTAGTTCATAGTTGACTTCGTCGAGCCCTTCGGCCTTCATAGTTCATAGTTCTTCTCCGGACAATTAAATTTCTTCTCCATGACTTACGATATTATTACCATTCTTGGCCCTACTGCAAGTGGAAAGACAGATTTGGCTGCTCATTTGGCAGCTCGATTGGGTAATGCTGAAATCATTAGTGCTGATAGCCGTCAGGTGTATCGTGGCATGGATATTGGTACTGGCAAGGATCTTGCTGACTATACCATCGATGGGGTTCAGATTCCGTATCACATTATTGACATCCTCGATGCAGGTGAGAAGTATAATCTCTTTCAGTATCAGCAGGACTTCTGGACGGCTTACAACGACATTGTGAGTCGAGGTAAACTTCCCATCCTGTGTGGCGGAACTGGCTTGTATATAGAGTCTGTCCTGAAGAGCTACAAGATGGTTCCTGTCCCTGAGAACAAGGCACTTCGTCAGAGCCTTGAAGGAAAGACGCTTGCAGAATTGACAGAGATTCTGATGACATATAAATCACTACATAATACTACCGATGTTGACACGGCAAAACGTGCCATACGTGCCATTGAGATTCAGCAGTATTATAAGGAACATAAGATTGACGAACGTGACTTTCCGCAGTTGAAGAGTCTTACAATTGGTGTGAACATCGACAGGGAGTTGCGTAGGGCAAAGATCTCCGATCGCTTGAAGAAGAGGTTGGAGGAAGGCATGGTGGATGAGATTAGGGAACTGCTAAAGCGTGTTCCTTCTGATGATTTGCTGTACTATGGTCTTGAGTACAAATTTGTTACAATGTATTGTCTCGGACAGCTGTCGTATGATGAGATGTTCCGCCAGTTGGAGATTGCCATCCATCAGTTTGCCAAACGACAAATGACCTGGTTCCGTGGCATGGAGGAACGTCGCGGAATACCCATTCATTGGGTTGATGCTACAAAAAAAATGGATGAAAAGGTTTCCCAAATCATCCATCTGATGTGATAGTATCTGCGGTGGCAGTTCTTCTTTTTGCAATTGCGACTTTCTTGCCCTGTTTGGCAAAGTGAATTTGTTGACAAAAAGTAACGTCAGTTGTTATCCAAACTTGTTGATCTTCTCAAGGGCAACCATGTCGATGAGCTTGATCTTTCGTCCGTCGATGGCAATGATTTTCTCCTGTGCAAAGGCGCTAAGGGTGCGGATGGCGTTGCTTGTAGTCATATTTGACATGTTTGCCATGTCCTCACGCGACAAGTAGATGCTAAGTGTGCAACCATCCTCTTCCAAGCCGTATGTGTCGCGAAGGAAGAGTATAGCTTCGGCAAGACGACCGCGGACATGCTTCTGCGTGAGGTTGACCGTACGCTCATTAGCTGAGCCCAGACGTACGGCAAGATCCTTGATGAAGAACCATGCCAGTTTGGCATTTTGCTGAATGATCTCGGCTATGATGTTCAGGGGGATGCGGAGAATGACGCTGGGTTCGAGTGCGGCAGCCGAGGTATGGTGTACGTCGTTGGCGAAGAAGGCTCTGTGACCTGTAATGGTGATGGGCTTCAGCACACGAATCAGCTGGCTGCGTCCACTTACACCTTCTTTCAATACCTTTATCTTGCCGGAGACAACACACCACATGTCGCGAGGCTGGTCGCCATCACGATACACGAAGTCGTTCTTTCGAAGATTCTGAATCTTGATATGCATTAACAGTTTTTGCTTCTCCTCGGGGGTAAGCAATTCTGTAATCATTGAGAGTTTTTCTTCAATCAGTTCTAAGGAAAGCTCTTTTTTAGCCATTCTGATACGATTGCATTTTTATGTTATTCGACACAAAATTACTGCTTTTCTTCGTTGTGTGCAAACAAATGTGGTAAAAATAGCCATTTGAGGATAAAAAAACGAAAGAATAATTTCACTATCTCGCAAAAAGTTTGTAATTTTGAAAGCAATAAGTACATGGTACGTTGTATACTAACCTTTATGATGTGTCATTTTGTACTTAAAATTAACCAAAAATAAACCATTAAAAACATATTCCGACTATGAGTTATTTACGTTTCGACAAGACTCAGATGACGAATCTTGAAGACTCTCTGAAGAAAGAGATCTTGAGGAGTAATCGTTCTGGAGCCTACTCGTGCACCACGCTTGTGGATTGCAACACGAGAAAATACCATGGTCTCTTGGTGGTACCTGTTCCCGAACTTGATGATGAGAACCATGTCTTGCTCAGTTCTCTCGATGCAACCGTCATTCAGCACGGTGCTGAGTTCAACTTAGGTCTGCACAAGTACCAAGGTAACAACTTTGCTCCTCGTGGCCACAAGTACATTCGTGAGTTCGACAGTCTCAAGGTGCCTACCACCGTCTATCGTGTGGGTGGTGTCCTGCTCAAGAGAGAAGAGGTGTTTCAGCACTTCGAGAACCGTTTGATTATCCGTTACACGTTGATGGAGGCCCACAGCGCCACAACGCTTCGCCTCACCCCCTTCCTCGCTTTCCGCAGTGTGCGTGAGTTTACCCACGAGAATAGCGTGGCAAGTCGCGAGTACCAGCATGTGAAGAATGGCATCAAGAGCTGCATGTACGAGGGCTATCCCGATCTTTATATGCAGATCAGTAAGAAGAACGAGTTTGTGTTCCGTCCTGACTGGTATCGTGGCATGGAGTATCCCAAGGAGCAGGAGCGTGGCTATGCTGGCAACGAGGACCTCTACGTGCCTGGATATTTTGAGTTTACTATTAAGAAAGGTGAAAGCGTGGTGTTCAGCGCAGGCCTTGATGAGGCTGACCCCAAGAAGTTGCCTGAGCTGGCAGAGTTTGAGGTGAATGTGCGTACTCCTCGCGACAATTTCTATCACAACCTCGTGAATAGTGCACATCAGTTCCTCGTGCATCGCGACCACGGAGATTATGTGTTGGCAGGCTATCCTTGGTTCAAGTGCCGTGCACGCGACATGTTCATCTCTCTTCCCGGTCTTACCATCACCAATGGCGAGTTCGACAAGTTCGAGGCTGTCATGGCGACTGCAGAGAAGGGAATCCGTGAGTTTATGGAAGGTGAGCCTCTCTCTGTAAAGATATACGAGATTAACCAACCCGACGTGTTGCTTTGGGCTGTTTGGTGCATCCAGCAATATGCTAAGCTTACCGACATGCAAACCGTATATAAGAAATATGGTAGATTGGTACGCGACATCATGCAGTGGATTCATCTGGGCAACCATCCTGCCCTTGAGGTTCATGAGAATGGCTTGCTCTATGCTCCCGGTGGTCAGGAGCGTGCACTTACCTGGATGAACAGTTCTGCCAATGGCAGACCCATCGTTCCTCGTTCCGGTTATATTGTTGAAATCAATGCCTTGTGGTATAACTGCATGAAGTTCAGTCAGGATATTTGCAAGGTTATGAACGATACACCCGTTGAGATGATGCTTGATGGTCTGACTATGAAGATCAAGCAGAGTTTCGTGGACATGTTTATGAATCAGCATGGTTATCTGCTTGACTATGTGGATGGTCAGATGATGGATTGGAGTGTACGTCCCAACATGATCTTCCCCGTGGCCTTTGATTACAGTCCTCTCGACCAAAAGCAGAAGAAGACCATTCTCGACCTCTGCACCAAGGAGTTGCTTACTCCCAAGGGATTGCGTTCGCTCTCTCCCAAGAGCGGTGGCTATAACCCCATGTATGTAGGTCCCCAGGTGCAGCGCGACTATGCTTACCATCAGGGTACGGCATGGCCTTGGTTGGGCGGTTTCTACATGGAGGCATGCCTCAAGGTGTATGGCCGTAGCAAGGTAGGCTTTATCGAGCGTCAGCTTGTGGGCTATGAGGAGGAGATGTTCTACCATTGCATCGGTACTATCCCCGAACTCTTCGATGGTAATCCTCCATTCCATGGACGTGGTGCTGTCTCGTTTGCCATGAATGTAGCCGAGATAATGCGTGTAGTGAAACTCTTGGATAAATATAATGAATATTAAATAAGGAGGAACGAAAGATGAAGGTACTAATGTTCGGATGGGAATTTCCTCCCAAGATTTATGGTGGTCTTGCAGTAGCCTCATACGGTATTACCAAGGGCTTGAGCTTGCAAGGCGATATTGAGACAACTTTCTGTATGCCTAAACCTACTGGCGAGGAAGAGGGTTTCTTGAAGATTGTCAACATGAGTCAGGTGCCCATTGCTTGGCGCGATGTGCAGTATGACCAGATAAAGGGTCGCATGGTGGGTCACACGGCTGAGGACTACTATCGGTTCCGCGACCATATCTATGCCGATTTCAACTATATGCAGGGCCTCGACGACATGGGCTGCATGGGCTTCGCTGGTGGCTATCCTGGCAATCTGCACGACGAGATCAACAACTTCTCAATCATTGCCGGTGTGCTGGCTCGTAGTGAGGAGTTCGACCTTATCCATGCACACGATTGGCTGACCTATCCTGCAGGTGTGCATGCCAAGATGGTGAGCGGAAAGCCTCTCTGCATTCATGTGCATGCAACCGACTTCGACCGTTCTCGCGGAAAGGTGAACCCTACCGTTTATAGCATAGAGAAGAATGGTATGGATCATGCCGACTGTATCATGTGTGTGAGCGAGCTGACACGTCAGACGGTTATCAACCAGTATCATCAGGATCCTCGCAAGTGCGTGGCTATGCACAATGCGGTTTATCCCCTAAGCGAGGAGTACACCAACATTCCCTCTACCCGTCGTCCCGAGGAGAAGGTGGTTACCTATTTGGGACGTATCACTATGCAGAAGGGTCCTGAGTACTTCATCGAGGCTGCCAAGCGTGTGCTCGACCGTACTCACAACATCCGATTCTGCTTTGCTGGCTCGGGCGATATGATGAATGCCATGATCGATCTGGCTGCCCAATACGGCATTGCCGACCGATGCCACTTCCCAGGTTTCCAGCGAGGTGCACAGGTGTACGAGTGCTATAAGCGCAGCGATGTCTTTGTAATGCCTTCTGTATCAGAACCCTTCGGTATTGCGCCTCTTGAGGCCATGCAGTGTGGCTGTCCTTGCATCATCTCCAAGCAGTCAGGCTGTGGCGAGATTCTTGACAATGTCATCAAGGTTGACTATTGGGACATTGATGCTATGGCCGATGCCATGTATT
Source organism: Bacteroidaceae bacterium (assembly GCA_024401185.1). GTDB lineage: Bacteria > Bacteroidota > Bacteroidia > Bacteroidales > Bacteroidaceae > Physcousia. Next base: position 5,456 of record JAKSLO010000018.1, read on the forward strand.
CGCTTTGCACCAATGAGATGCTCTGGAAGCAGCTCAGCGAGGATGGCATCAAGGAGGTGGATCGCATCACATGGGAGAAGGTGGGCCTTCGCATTCGCGAGTGCTACAACCAGCTCATCGGCCGTGGATGGTTCAACAACGATGATTATCTGAATGCAGTAAAGAACATTAAGTGATTAGAATTCGACGATAGTCGATTATTCGATGGCTCGATCACTTGATGGCTCGATCACACGATGGCTCGATTATTCGATCACTCGATCACTCGATGATTCGAAATATCGATACCTCGAAACCTCGAAGACTCGAAAACCTCGAATATTCGATTAAACGATTATAATAAAATAAAATCAATAGAACAATGAAAACAATTTGTTTATATTTCGAGATACATCAACCTGTTCATCTCAAGAGATATCGTTTCTTTGATATTGGCGCAGATCACTATTACTATGATGATTACGAGAATGAGCGCGCTATTACTGAGACTGCAGAACGTAGTTACATCCCCGCATTGAAGGCAATGCTCGAGATGACCGAGACCTATGGAAAGTACTTCAAGGTGGCTTTCTCGCTTTCGGGCGTGGCTATCGAATTGCTTGAGGATTACGCTCCCGAGGTTATCGAACTGTTGCAAGAACTGGCAAAGACCGGTTGCGTGGAGTTCCTTGCTGAGCCTTACAGCCATGGTCTTTCTTCTATGGCCAATGAGAAGGTCTTTATGGACGAAGTGCAGCGTCAGAGCAATATGATAAAGAGACTTTTCGGTCAGACTCCCAAGGTGCTTCGCAACAGTAGCTTGATTTACAATGACGATATTGGTTCATTGGCAGGTAGAATGGGTTTCAAGGCAATGATTGCAGAAGGTGCAAAGCACGTACTGGGATGGAAGAGTCCTCATTTCGTGTACAGCTGTGCTCACGATCCTAAGGTCAGCCTTTTGCTTCGCGACTACAAGTTGTCTGACGACATCTCGCTCCGTTTCAATGATTCCAGCTGGAGTGAGTATCCCTTGATGAGCGACCGATATGCAGATTGGATTGCTCAGCTTCCCCAGGAGGAGCAGATTGTCAATATCTTCATGGAACTCTGTGCGTTGGGCATCTTCCAGCCCCTCAGTAGTAATATCCTCGAGTTCTTCAAGGCTCTGCCTGCAGCTTGCAAGGAGCGTGGCATAGAGTTTGCTACTCCAAGTGAGATTGTTGGTAAGACCAAGGCTGTGGCTCCTATGGATATGCCTGAGTATGTCAGCTGGAATGATGAGGAGCGTGATACCAGTTGCTGGTTGGGTAACGGCATGCAGCGCGAGGCTTTCAACAAACTCTATCAGGAGGCTGGTCGTATCATGGCTTGTCAGGATCGTCGCATCAAGCAGGATTGGGACCGCATCCAGGCAAGCAATAACTTCCGCTACATGACTACCAAACCCATGAGTGTGAACATGATTCGTGGTTTCTATGACAGTCCCTACGATGCTTTCACAAACTACATGAACATCCTTGGCGACTTCATCAAGCGTGTGCAAGACCTCTTCCCCATTGAGGTAGAGAACGATGAGCTCAATGCCCTCTATACCACTATCCACAACCAGGGTAAGGAGATTGAGGCTCGCGATCACGAAATCAGTCAGCTCCGTGCTCGTCTGGCTAAGCTTGAAAGCGCAGCCGGAAAAGAGGAGAAGACTGCTCCCGCCAAGAAAGCGGCTCCTGCCAAGAAGGCCGCTGCTCCAAAGGCTGCTGCCCCCAAAGCAGATGCTAAGGCTCCCGCCAAGAAGGCTGCTCCTGCCAAAAAAGAGGTTGCCAAAAAAGAGGTTGCCAAGAAAGCTGACGAGAAGAAGTAACAAACTGTTTCTTGATACATAATGCAACGAGGGTGTGCCAATGTGGTACACCCTCGTTATATTTCACCTCACACGTTCATTATATTTCATCTCACACGTTTCTCCTCACAGCTTCCCGTTTTTGAGCGTTCCTTTCGTGTGGCTAAGGTATAGGCTTTAGAACCCTTCTTTTGTATAAGATTTTTCACTTTCCGTGGTTTTCCCGATACCTTCCCGATATCAACCCGTTATTAACCCGTTACTTTCCCGATGCTTCTGATGCCGATGAAAATATGCTTTTTGGAGTGATTCCTCCTTTTTTGTGTCAATAACTTTCTGTCGTAAAATTCTGCCTAAATTTGCGATAGTCTCAGATTTTATGACTTATGGGTCATTTTGCGTGGTGGAACATGCCACAACCCCTTGTAAATACTGGTGTTTTAGGAGGTTCAAAACTTTCAGCAATCAGTTATGGGTTTTTCTTGGCATTGATATAACCATCTTGCATAATGATTTTCAACGACTTGCACTTACAGTTATAGTATAACAAATGTGTGTAACTATTCCAAATACCACGCAAAATGACCTATACGCCGATTTTATTTGTATTTTTGCCATGTCATGTTATGATTTTGCTTGTATTGTTGAGGTACAGCACGATGGTCGGCCAAAATCTATCATGATAAATTATAGGCAACTTTTTTGTTGCTCAGTGTCTTAGCGTGATTAGAATGGTTGTGCTGTGGAATTAGGGGCTGAGAAATAGAAACGGAAACTCTGCAAGTATTGTTTACGTCAGGAAGAATGACTTCCGATAGGAGTGCCTTAACTGGTTAACCCACTTCATTCTGCGGTTTTTGACCGTTCGGATGACTTTGCACACAATTGGTAAGAAAAAACAAGTAGAAAGCTATGCAATATCCAAGTGTAACAGAATATAAGGATCTTGTGCAGATTCCGGAATGCTTTTCCACCCTGCAAGACCTGTCTCCCGTGAGAGAGAACGGCAAGATAGTAATGACAAGTGGTAATTTTGCCGTGGTGTTCAAGATGCAGGACAAGCAGGGGCATGCCTATGCGCTAAAGTGCTTCACGCAGGATGTGCCTCAGCGCAACGAAGCCTATAAGAAGATAGCCAAGCAATTACGCTATCTGGATGCTCCCTATTTTGCCAGCATGGAGTATCTGGAGAAGGAGATTTTGGCCGATGATGACAGCCCTGCCCTCCCCGTTGTCTTAATGGACTGGGTAGAGGGAAACACGATGGATAACTGGATTAAGAGCCATAGGCTCAGCCCGAGATGCTTCACCTGCTGGCGTATAAGTTCTCCGTAATGGCCTCGTGGCTGATAAACCAGCCCTTTGCGCATGGTGACCTGAAGCCCGACAATATACTGGTGAACGAAAGATGCGGCCTGACCCTTGTGGATTATGATGGCCTCTATGTGCCTGGTATGCAAGGTGAAGGCCAGCGTGAGTGTGGCACGCCAGGTTTCCGTCATCCCCTTCGCCCGCAATCGGCCTTTGATGAACGGATAGATGATTTCTCGTTCGTGAGTATCTTGCTGTCAATCTACGCCTTTGCAAGTAGCCCTCATGGCCATTTGCAGCCCCATATTACGATTCTATTGTTTACCAGTTTTTATTATCTGTCTCAGATTTCGTCCTGTACAGTCGGAATTTCATCCTCGTCTATGTAGTTGATACTATGGGAGGCTCTGTGTTTATCTATAACAATGCGAGTTGTGCTGTGTGTATACCTCCTACTAAAACTGTGGGGTATCAGTGCGTATACATAAACAAGACAGTTCCCTTATTTACGCACGTTCTTTTAGTATTTATAAAACCTTTTACTCGCATTAAGTTGTTACGTATAGTTCTAATCAATATCGTTCAAATCGAAGTATAACAGACGTGTGTAGTCTGAATCTTCATCGTCACTATTCAATGGCAGGAATCCGTTCTTTTCGTAAAAAGGAATGGCATTGATGTAAGCATCTACCGTTATAAATCGGCAACCAGTTTTATTGGATGTTGCGAAATACGTCTTGATAAAGTCAAGCAACAAAGAGCCTGTAGACATTCCCTTTGCAGAGTTGTCAACAGCTAAACGGCATAGCTTTACCGCAGGATAACTCTTCATGCGCTTTGATTGTGGGAAGTGCTGATGCTTCCTGAATCGATTGAATTCCGTCTTATTGTCAAAATCTGACATAGAAATTCGGTCGTTGGCAAGACTACAAAACGCGATGGCGTGACTTGGGTTATCGTTTGGACAAAGTACATAAGTCACAGCCAATTTCGCCTTCAAGTATGCCTGTGCCTCGTTTGCAATAAAATCATTGAGGTCTGCATCACCGCAGTCAAAGTCGGTAACAATCTCATCGCCTTCAAGGCGACGAATAAAACTATTTGTCAAGGATTCGGTAAGCATCTGTCAATGTCATTGGCCTTGTTGTCATCACCACATTCTTACCAGCCTCCATCATCTGCATCGCTAATGCATAGTTTTGCAGACGCCTGCTCCTGGCTTCTGCGCTTTCTGTTCGCTTCTCCTGCATTCGTGCTTCGAAGCGACGAGCGTCTTCACCAAACAGTATAGGAGTTTCTTTAATTGGTCTTGCCATATTTCTTTTCTGCTATGTTGTTAAACAAATAAACCAGTTCGTCTGATTTGTTGTCATCCATAAGAGTCTTGTGCCAAGTATTAAACAGCATAAACGAGAAGTTTTTGCCATGTACACACCCCCTTAATATGCAAAATTACAAAATAATTTTCATATAGTCATCCTTTAGCCTCCAGAAAACGTGATTTTTATATAAGTTTATGATTTACGTCATTGAACTGCCAAATATTTAACATTTTAACGGTACGTTGCCGCCCATGGCATTATGCTCAACCTTGGCAATTACAAACTGTCCTCGCTCCCATGACTGAGCCTTGTAGAAGAAACGAGTGTCGGAATCCTTAAGTCAAATGTCTCCAACAATGTCCCCAACGATGTCCCTGATATCGTGGTAGAAACGGCAGAGTCGCTCGCGAGCAAGTTATCCGTATCAACAAAGTCTATCAAGAGAGATTAGAAACGCATGAAAGAGCTTGGCATCATCAAACGAGAAGGTAGTAATTTCGGTGGACACTGGGAGATAATAAAATGATAGGCAATATGTTTGAACTCGAACTACAACAATACCTACTCCGCGAGTTCCGTGTGGTATGATAGGCTCACTGCCAAAAGAATCGAAGGGCATACAAAGCTCAAAACCTACAACTTGAGCACATGCGAAAGTTGAGTTTCACTAATTTCAATTATTTCAGTGAAATTTGGACACGCATGGTGGTGTGAATTGAGGTCTAATATTATATAAATATATTTATATATATATTAGAATTTCATTCTCACTTTCTCATCATCCCCCAATGTGCGTGCATCTTTTCGAGTGAAATTATTGAAATTGTTGAAATGAGTGAGAGTAGAATAAAGCTTGCTTTGATTCTGCCGAGCGAATGGGATAACAGGCTCCACCAATCGTCAGCGCAAGCTCAGCGAGCAGCAGGTTGCAATCATTTAGAACCACATAGGTGAAGCGTAAAGGGACAGTGCATTTTGCCGACGGTATAAGTAATACGAGAGCGCTACTCAAACAAAATGAAATGCTCTGATACGTCATATTCCTCCCACACTCGATATAGACGGATTATAGACGGTATATAGAGCCATCAATTAACCTTTAACCCCGCACACCCCTCCCTGCGGTATATAAATTCCTTCGGTTGGGGGGGCATACACAAAAAAGATGGTGTGCCATTTCTTTTATGACACACCATCAATGAGATAATGAACAGAATGAGGGCGTTAGCGCACTACCTGTGTGAACTCAGGCTTTGCACCCTCCTCTTTCTTTATGGTAACATAGATGGTTGAGGTGCTTTCTTCACCATTGGGTGCTGCACTCTTTACACCAAACTCGTAGTCGGTGCTGGTGGCAGTCTCGCGTATGGCCACATCAACGGGAGTGCCAAGAGGGAATTGATAGTCACCACATGCCTGGTTGAAGATTTCAACCTCCTGCTCTGTTACGGGCTTATGCTCCATGAATGCGGGCAGGGCTTCTATAGTGCCTTCCTTATATCCGCCCTCGATGAGGAAACGGTTCAACTCGTCGGCTACAGCGCTGATACGAGCATTGCGAACTCCATATCCGCATACCACCTCTGCCTTGGGGAGAGCGTTCTTCACATCGTTTGAACTTTGCTGCAAACCACCGCTGCCAAAGGTGCAGAAGGTGATGACCTTCTTGCCCTCGAAAGTCTGGGCCTTGAGCAGAGCTTCGATAGGAGTAGCGTATGTTCCAAACCATACGGGGTAGCCCAGGAAGATGACATCCACGCTGTCGAGATTTGCCTTAAGAGGCTTGATGGCAGGCAAAACACTATCTGCCTTCTCCTTCTGACAGCGCTCGATGGTCTGCTGAAAGTCGCCATCGTAGGGCTGCTCTAACTCGATAGCCTCGATGTCGGCACCCAACTGCTTCTGCAGTTCTTCGGCGACAGCCTTAGTGGCACCCGTCTGCGAATAGTACAATACCAGAGTCTTGGGCTTTGCGGGAGCTTCTTCAGACTTCTTCTGTGAGTTGTTGCATGCCATGAGCGTTATGGCAGCAATCAGTACTGAAAGGATTTTCTTCATGATGTCTTTTTGTTGTTATTGTTAGTTTAACATAGATGAAAATACATATCTATCGTCTTTGACTCCTTTGGCTCCTTTAACTCCTTTGAATGTCTGCCCGAAGCAAGAAAATCATCGCATCTAAATACTGAGCGGTATGCGAAGCTTCAGTTACTTCATCACTTTGATGGTACGTCCGTCGGCAGTACGGATGATGTTGAGACCTCGCTGTACGGAAGGCATCTTCACACCCATGGCGTTATATACACCGGTTTGGCTGCTTGACGATTGGCTGAATGTTTCGCCTATTCCGTCCTCCAAAGCATCAGGGGCACTGTTGAGCTTGCAGTCAACAAGCAGGAATTCTTGGTAGCCACTTGTGTCGCTGTAGTTACTGAAGCGGATGATGTACTTGCCTGCTTTCTCGACGGTGAAGGTCAAGGTACGTTGCTTGGCCGATGAAATGGTGCCACTTGTGTTGCCATTTACATTGGGCGAAGTGGTAAGACGATTGGACGTGCTGTTGTCTGCTCCGGCCGCAATACTGTTTCCTTCGCTGTCAAGAATGTTGACTTTGTAAGTGGGATTGCCCTTCCATGCAGCCATGGCGAAGGTGAGCTTGTATGTGCCAGGTTCGAGTTGCAGGGGGTACTTGGCAAGGCTTCCGTATTCGCAGCTTCCCTCACGCCAGTACAGGGCAACTCCTTGATAGCCAACGAAACCAGTCATGATGCGTGAACCGCTTCCGTATGTGTTGGGATAGTCACGCACTTCGCCATTCTCTTGTATCACACGCCATCCCTCGGGGATGCCACCATTGACGGCATTCGACAAGTCGGTACGGTAAACGAGTGAAATCTCTTCGAATACAGGTTCGAGGGTAACGAACTCATCGGGCATGATGAAGTTGCCTTCGTCATTGACCTTGACATTGCCGTGGAGGCATTTCCAACCTACAAGACGATAGCCCTCGTTTGGAATAGCCTCAAGGTGCACTTCTTCGCCCTCAGCGGCAGCCTCAGCGCTGGGTACTACCACGCCCAGGTCGCTTTGGTGGATGGTAATGTCAAATTTCTCATCCTCTACATCCATAGGACGGTAGGTGACTTGATCTACGGTCATGTTGATGCCCTTCTTGTTTGTCAGTGTGAAGGTATTCTTGCCAGCCTTGAACTTGAATACGGCACCCACACGCTTCCATTCGTTAGTGGCGGTCTTGTCAAACTGTACATTCTCTGTGGCAGTATTGACCTTGAGTTCGGCTGTGGCGGCCTTGTTCGTATTGGTGTAGCGAACCGAAACGTAGTATTCGCCCTCTTCTGGTACGCTGATAGAGTGGGTGAGTGCTCCGGCAGTATTGGTTCCCATAACCACGAATCCATTGCCTGAATGTCCGCGAACGTGTGAGAAACCAGCCATATAGAAGGTTACATGGTTAGAGATGCTCTTGAAGTCCATGTCCTCAGCTTCGATGGTGATAGGACCATGATAGGGAGCTGGTTGGACGGGGAGATCGGTGAGTGCCTCGTTGGGAACGTAGTCGGTAAGACGGTCGGTGCCTTCGCCCTTACAGCTGATGGTAAGCTCGCAAGGACCATTGTGCTTTACATTGACAGTAAATGTCTTATTCTCTGCGTCGTAAGTCTTGGTGATGCTTGCCTGTGGAGCAGGAGAAGAAGTTGACTTGCCCAACTTCTTGAGGGTTGCAGTAGGCTCTTCGATGACACCGCTGATACGGATGGTGTCAGTACGTACGGTAGTTGTGTCGGTACGATAGTTGTTGAGATAGAACTCTATGCGGTCGGCATATTCGTGCACGGCACCCGATGACAACTGATAGTAGTCGAGGTGCAAGCTCTCGCAGGTGTTGTAAAGCAAGGGAATATCGGCCTTGGCATGTCTGTTCTTGTTGTGGTATGAATAGGGATTGTAAGTAATCAGCTGATTGCGGTAGCGGTTTACGTACAGGTCACCTTTACTTACTTCGGGGTAGTTGTTGTCAAAGTCCTTTTTCTTGTTGGCCAACGAGGTCCACTTAGTGGTACGAGCAGACTTGTTCACCTTTACGGGGATTGCTTTTGCATCGTCTGCCCACAACTCGGGAGTAATGGGTATGGCACCATATCGACCGGTACTCTTCATGTAACTGAAGTTGTCCATCCATTGGCCATTGCCACGGTTGAAGGGATCCTTTACCTTGTACAGATTGTCATAGAGGTCGCCCCATGCTGCATATTTGTCTTCGTCGTTGCCCGAAGTGACATTGTTGACAATGATGATCTTGGTCTTATCTACCACTTCCTCGCGAGTGGGGATGTAGAGTGTTCCGTTGATGATTTGGCGGAACATGTCAATCCATGCGTTGTCGAAGCCGGGGAAAGTGCCCCAACGACGTTGCTGATAGCCATTTACGGTAGTGTTGCTGAGGTTCTGGAAATCCTCTGTCCATATCAATTCAGGACCATCCCATACGGCACCTCCGTTTACGCAGCTCTGTTCCATCACCGTGCCGATACCAGCTGCAACAGGATATTTCTTGCCGTGATTATCGCCTAAGAGCGCATCGTTGGCACCATTCCATCCGCAGTTGTCATAACGCACACCATAGTTCTTGGCCAAACCTGCTACGAAGGGGCCAAAGCATACACTCTCGTTGTTGTAGAAGCAGCTCGAAGTGGTGTATTTGTAGAGCCAAAGTATAGACTCAGGATATTGCTCGCAGGCTTTACGCAAGTCGGCATTGCGCTTCATCATACCCACGGGGTTGAGGGCATGCGACCAGATGTTGCCACAGAAGCTGATGGTAAGGAATCCACCGTATTTGTTGTGCATTGGCACGAGTTTGGCAAAGAGTGCGATGCGGTCGGCCTGACTGCTTGAACTGGGATCGCCAGCCTCGTCAAAGCCCCAGAACTGCTCAGCATAGTTCCATCCCAGGAAGTTGGGGTAGTGGGTGAAGAAGTATTCGAAGGTCTCGAGGTCATTGTCCTTGATGTGCGTGTGACCACCCGAGGCTGGCTGACAGGTAAACCACATGCCATTTTGCTGGCATACCGTTGCCCATGATTTATAGGTGCGTATGGCGCTGTTGGGGCGCTCGTAGATGCCTTGCTCTTTGTTGTAGGCACACGATAGTGACAGATTCATCACCACGAAAGGCTTGATGTCGTCGGGGATGAGGTTGATGATTTTCTGTGGGTCGGCCTGGTTCCACACATCGACGTGAACAAGCCACATCGGGTGCTTGTTGTCAACAGGTCGGCGCTGTGGCGTTTGTGCTGTGACGGCACAGAAGGCTGTCATGAGCCACACAAGGGTAAAAATAAGTTTTTTCATTTTTCGTTAGTTAGTGTAAGTTGGTATTTTGTAATCTTGTGCTGCAAAGTTACTAATAAAAATATAATTATGTTTGCACGTGCGTGTTAATTTCAACATATTTTATGAAGTTTTCAACACGTTTTGCTATTAAAACGAAAAAAGCGACCGTATTAGGCCGCTTTTTCTTATTCTAAATTATTCTCTACGGAAGCTGCTGTACACCACGTTCATTTTCAGTTTGGTGTTTCCACCCACCAGCTTTACGCTGTTCATGTTCATGTCGTGTGTTACGCTGGTGAGGTTTCCGCTACTGTTGCTGCTGGTAGATACGGGTATGAGCACCACCTTGTTCCAATCGGGGTGTTTGCTTTCCCACTCAGCCTCGCTGATGCCTTCGCGAGAAGCCGATATCTTTTTCTCGTTCCTGCAGTATGCCAGCAATCTGCAGATGTTATTGAAATTATATGAGTTTCTCGCCTTGTCGAAATTCGTTATGTAGCTTGTCTTGTTGTCGCTCACCTCTTGGTTCTGGAAGAACGACATTATGTTTTGCTTTCTTACCATCAGCAAACTGTTGGGCGTGCCCAATTGGTAGTTGTTCTGCGCCTTGTTGTAGCGTTGCAAGGTAATTTGTGCCAAGCTGACGCTGTCATAAGGATGTTGGTCGAACACTTCGTTGACGGGAAGTGTCATCTCGGTGCAAATGCCAGCAGGAGTCTTCAGGTATGTGTAGTTCGTCTCGTTTACCAGGGCATCCATGTTGCCATTCGCAAAGTGTGTGGCCTGTATCACTTCGGGTGTGGCGGCAAAACGTGTCACGCCTTCATATATTTTGTTGGGACTCTTACTCTCAAAGTATTGGTAGAATACATTCAATGTGCTGACCAAGGTGCAAATCATGGTACCCTCGCCATTTGCAATGCGGAAGTAAAGTCCGGGGAAGATGTCACGGATGAAATGATACGAATCCTGTGTGCCTTGAGGTTTGGCATAGCATTTCTCAAGAATCTGCTGTCCGATTTCAGGGGGTAATACGATGCGGATGTTACTGTTGTATTTGTCGCCTTCACGCTCGGCTTCGCTAACGATGAAGTCGGTGGCAGTAAACACCTTTGTGGCAATGGGCTCCTTTCCGTCAACAAACTGGCTCAGGTCAATGTCCGTCACATACGAGCTGCTCTCCTCCATGATGTTGTTTGCGTCAAGCATGAACACCTCTATCTTCATGGGGTTGTTCTCTTCTCCGTAGAAACTCTTGATGAAGAGTCGTACCTCGCACGAGTCGCATTGCACTACGCCACGTTCAATCTTGAGCGTGTCGCCTGTGGCAGGGTCGGTGATGACATCGCCAACCATGTTCTTTTTCTCAGGCAGTACATAGCCTTCGTGACAATAGAACTGCGCAGCAAAGTCGGCCTCTATCACACTTTGCGTTTCAGGATCCACTACCTTGCCAAGATAAGCATTGCTATTGCTTGCTATCACGGCGCCGGTGGCTATTGACTGTGTGCTGACGCTGAAAGTTGCTTGTGAGGTGCTGATGTCGTCAAGCTGCTCGTTGATGCCCAGCATGCCGGTATTCTCTGCACAACTGGCCATGCCCAGCAAGGCTGTGAAAACTATTGCTACTTTCTGGATTAAATGTTTCATTCCGTCTTCTCTTCTTTTTTAATCGTCCTCTTCTTCCTCTCCCTTGCCTTCACTCCATACCTGATCAAAGAAGTTGAGGTACTCGTCCCAGTCTTCGCCGGCAAAGGGCATGACGGGAATGTTGGAAGCCTTGGCAAAGTCTGTAAGCTCGGGCTCGGGCTTGGCAGATGATATGATGGCGCCGTCGCTGTACTTGATGGCCAGCTTTTGCAAGTCGGCACCCATGAGAGGCGTAGATAAGCCTTCAAGGACATCGGGGGTACATTCGCGATAGGCTATTGAGGCAGGGAAATTCTCGGGCAAGGGCATGGTGATGGGCTGATCCGTGATGGAGAACACCACCTTGCAGTCGCGGAACGATGGTTCTTCCTTGTAAGCAGTTTTCAGCAACACGGGTACAATGCTTGAAATCCATCCCTGGCAATGTATTACATCGGGAACCCAACGTAACTTCTTCACGGTCTCCAAAACGCCACGGGCATAGAAGATGGCACGCAAGGCGTTGTCGGCATACTCCTTGCCCTCATCGTTGGCTACGGAAAGGCGCTTGTGGAAGAAGTCGTCGTTGTCAATGAAGTACACCTGCATTCGGGCTGCGGGAATGGAGGCTACCTTGATAATGAGTGGATGGTCGGTGTCATCAATGATGAGGTTCATTCCAGAGAGGCGAATAACCTCGTGAAGCTGGTTCCGACGTTCGTTGATGTTGCCCCATTTGGGCATGAATGAGCGTATTTCTCTTCCCTTTTCCAGAACATACTGAGACATCTGACGACCCAACAATGTGTATTCGGAATTGGGTACATAGGGCTCAATTTCCTGGGTAATAAACAAAATCTTTTTAGCCTTCATTGAACAAAGTTTACTAATTGCATTGCAAAGTTACGAAAAAAACGTCGTAAAATTGCCTGCTACCTTCTTATTTTAGGATTTTTTATAAAAAAAAGCCAAATTATGGCACCTTTTCTTCGCTGTGTGGTAAATTCTTTGTTATTTTGCAACGCTTTTCTGAGCATGTGGCCACATGTGGGTCTATTGCTGATTGAATAAATAAATGGAAGTAATACAAACCATCAACAAATTGCAGCAGGTACTCAATGAGTATCGTGCAGCAGGTAAGTCGGTAGGCTTGGTGCCTACCATGGGTGCTTTGCATGACGGTCATGCCTCTTTGGTTGACCGCAGCGTGAAGGAAAATGATGTGACTGTTGTCAGCATATTCCTAAACCCTACACAGTTTAATGACAAGAGCGACTTGGAGCGTTATCCTCGTACGCTTGAGGCCGATTGTGCCTTGCTCGAGCAGCATGGTGCAACCATCGCCTTTGCTCCTTCGGTAAGTGAGGTCTATCCTGAGCCTGATACGCGTTCGTTCAGCTATCCTCCTACTGATAGTGTAATGGAAGGTGCTTTCCGCCCCGGACACTTTAATGGCGTGTGCCAGATTGTAAGCAAGCTTTTCTGCTACACCGATCCTGACCGTGCCTATTTTGGCGAGAAGGACTATCAGCAGATTTGTGTCATTCGCCGTATGGTTGATGATCTTAAGTTCCGTGTGCAGATTGTGCCTTGTCCTGTGATTCGTGAGGAGAGCGGTTTGGCACGCAGCAGCCGCAACACTCTGCTTACTGATGACGAGCGCGTCTTAGCAGCTCACATCTATCGCATCATGAAGCAGAGCTTGGCGCTTGTGCATGAGAAAACCGTTCAGGAGGTACACGACTATGTGGTGAGCGAGATTGATGCTATTGATGGCCTCAAGGTGCAATACTATAGCATTGTGGACGGCGATACATTGGCTGATGTGCAGAAGTGGGATGACGCAGCTCATGTGGTAGGTTGCATTACCGTGTATTGTGGTGCTACTCCCATCCGTCTCATTGACCACATCCGATACATTTAATAATATAGATATAGCTTTTCTGTCATGCTGATTGAAATGATGAAATCCAAACTGCATTGTGTGCAGGTTACAGAGGCCAATCTCAATTATATGGGTAGTATCACCATTGACGAAGATTTGATGGATGCTGTGGACCTCTTGCCTGGTCAGAAAGTGCAGGTTGTAGATAATAATAATGGAGAGCGTTTCGAAACCTACGTCATCAAGGGTGAGCGTGGTTCGGGATGTGTGTGCCTTAATGGTGCGGCTGCACGCAAGGTGCAGGTGGGCGATACCTGCATCATTATTGCTTATGCTATGATGGATTATGAAGAGGCTAAGACCTTCGTGCCTAAAGTGGCATTTCCTGAGAATAATAGAATCAATTGATTCGGATGTTGCCAAACAGGTTTGAAGGTCGGGTGATTGCTTGTGACTACATTAAACTAACCTGTGACCTCTTAGAAAGAAATTCTCGTTGACTGGTTTTCTTGCTGACTATGCCGACGTCAAGAAGATAACTCGTTGACAAATCATAAACTTTAAACAAAAAATACAATGAAAGTTTCAAAAATTGAGCATTTGGGTATTGCCGTACAGAGCATCGATGCTGTACTCCCCTATTTCCGTGATGTATTGGGTCTTGAGGTTTACAAGACTGAGGTTGTTGAGGATCAGAAGGTAAAGACTGCTTTCCTTCAGGTTGGTGAGGTTAAGCTTGAGCTTCTTGAGCCCACCTGCCCCGAGAGCACCGTTCAGAAGTTCCTTGACAATGGTGGCAAGGGTGTTCATCACGTAGCATTCAAGGTTGAGGATGGCGTAGCTGAGGCACTCGCATTCTGCGATGCTCAGGGCATTCGTCTCATCGACAAGGCTCCCCGCAATGGTGCTGATGGCTTGCACATCGCATTCCTTCACCCCAAGAGCACTTGTGGTATCCTCACCGAACTTTGCGAGGAGTAATACTTGCTTGTAATATACACATACAGGGTGCGCTTATGAATGTCAAGGCGCACCCTGTTGCTTTTCTTTGCCTTATCATGAATGCCAGTGAGCAATACATCTACATTCGTACGAAGTTTCTCTGAGTTTCTCCCGAGGTTCCTCCGAGCTTCCTACACAAATTCGTGGAGAATCGTGGGGGATGGTCGGGTGAAAGTAGGGTGAAGGTAGCGTGAGAGAAATATCGAAAGGTTGTTCTTTGAGGTATGTTGAACAATGATTTTATGTAAATTTGAAGCGCAATTTCAAATTTGCATAAAAATCGCTCAAAAATACACTAAAATCGCTCAAAATCTATGTAAATTTGAAGTGCAATTGCAAATTTGCATAGATTTCTCGTTCGAAACTTGCATGATTTAATCAAAAGTCATACCTTTGTGGCCAGAAAGAAAAAGGAACAAGTTATGGAATACACTATTGACGAATATTTGAATCTGTACGTGCACGAAGATGAAGCGATGTACGTGCACGAGGATGAGGAGATGTATGTGGTGCGTCGTGAGATAAGTGCGGAGATGAGCGAAGCCATGAAATACTTCCCCGTCATCACCGTCACCGGTCCGCGTCAGAGTGGAAAAACCACGCTTATACGCTCACACTTCCCGCGCCTTACTTATTATACACTTGAGAATCTTGACACGAGAGCTTTGGCCACAACCGATCCGGTGGCTTTTCTCAACCGCCATCCCGATGGCATGATTCTTGATGAGGTGCAGAATGTGCCCGAACTATTGTCGTACATACAGGGCATTGTGGATGAGAATCCCAAGAAGCGATACATCCTTTCCGGAAGCAACAACTTCACTCTTCTGAAAAGCATGACGCAGAGCCTTGCTGGCAGAAGCTGTGTGTTTGAACTCATGCCAATGTCGCTGAAGGAGGTAGCCGGATGGGCACGCCATCTGACACTTGACGAGTTGCTGTTCAATGGCTTGTTTCCTGCCATTTGCACCAAGCGTAATGCTCCCAAGTACCTGTATCCGGCTTACATTAAGACCTATATTGAGCGCGATGTGCGTCTGCTAACCAATGTGAAGGACCTCATGCTCTTCCGCACCTTCCTCCGCTTGTGTGCTGGTCGCATCGGTTCTGTGTTCAATGCCTCGGAGCTGGCTAATGAGGTGGGAGTGTCGGCCAATACCATTCTGTCGTGGATAAGCATTTTGCAGACATCGTACGTGGTGTATCTGTTGCCCCCGTATTTCGAGAACAGCAGAAAGCGCCTCACAAAGAGTCCTAAGATTTATTTCTGCGACACAGGGCTTGCATGCTCGTTGCTGGGCATACATAGTCCAAACGAACTGAGCTCGCATGCCATGCGTGGACATCTGTTTGAGAATATGATTGTCATGGAGGCATACAAGAGTTGCTTGAATACGATGACCGAGGCCTCGCTGTATTTCTATCGCGATTCGAATCAGAATGAGGTTGATTTGCTGCGCATTACCTCTTCTGGGATGAAGGCTTTTGAGGTGAAGAGTGCTGCAACCTTCTCCACGTATTTCGAGAAGACGCTCAAGGCGCTACCCTCGTGGGTTAAGCCGAACATTACCGATCGCACCATCATCTATTCCGGGGCAGAAGAGCGTAAGGAGGGTGACATTCTCTTGCGTAACTATCTGTCTGCAAGCGAAGAAAATGTGTATTAAGCGAATTAGGGCAAACTTTGCTAATGCACACTAAAGTGTTAGGGCATTCCAAGCTAATGTTTGCAAGAGAAGAGGGAAAAATAATTTGTTAATTCACAATTCACAATGCATTAAGCAAGTTGACTATAACTGAGCAGGAGCGCACTAAGCGAGTCAAGTCTGACTTGGCTAATGTGTTTTAGATGTACCAGGACGCAGGAGTTGAGGCATAGAGAGAAGGCAGCTCGAAAGACAAAAATAGAGTTTTTACTAATTTCGGGGGAGGATGAGAAAATCTCCTCCTCCATTAAAGATTAATACTTATGAGAAAAAGAATTATGTTTATTGCCCTTGCCATGATGTGTGTGGCATCGGCGTTGGCACAGGTCAGAGTGGCATGTATTGGCAACAGCATCACTTACGGTCATGGCATAGAAGACCGCGAGCACGACACTTATCCCGCTCAGCTTCAGCGCATGCTGGGCGACGGGTATAAGGTGGAGAACTTTGGCGTGAGTAGTACCACGGCACAAAAGCAGGGTGATTTTCCTTGGGTAAGCACCGAGCAGTACAAGCAAGCCAAGGCTTTCATGCCACAGATTTGTGTCATCAAGTTGGGCACAAACGATTCAAAACCACAGAACTGGGTAGGTACGGAGCGCTTTATCAACGACCTGGAATCCATCACTAAGGAGTTTGAGGCTCTGCCCACTCACCCCAAGATTATCGTCTGCTTGCCAGCCACGGCTTTTGAAGTGCGTTGGAGCATTCGCGACAGCGTGATTGTGGCTGGTATGCTGAAGCCCATCAAGCAGATGGCCAAGCGCAACAAGTGGCGTCTTATCGACTTGCACAAGGCAACGACCAAGTTGCGTGAGCACTTCCCCGATGGCATTCATCCCGACGTGCAGGGAGCTGGTTTAATTGCTGAGAAGGTGAAGAAGGAAGTACTGAAAGTGGCTTCTAAATAACTCCTTGATCGACTTTTTGCATCCCCTGCATCTAATGGCATGAGAGAGAATTTTCATGACATAACTAAGGTGTTTTGCCACTAAAATGCCCACTTTTTCGGCCAAAAATCCTTCGGGTTAATTACGGGTTGACTACGGGTTGATATCGGGTTGACATCGGGATACAATTGGGTGAAGAAAGTTTCTTACACGTATTCATTGCCTGTCACCTTTCGGTGAAAGATGCATTTTACATGCAATCCTACTACCTTCGCTTTAGTATCACTCACGGTGCACTCACGTTTCTCCACGGTTTTGTGAGCGCACCCTGAGCGCACTGTGAGTGCACCGTGAACAATCCTTGAGCGCACCTCGACACAAATCTCGAACAATCCTTGTGTGCACTTTGTGCGCAGCAGAGGTAAAAGGCAAAAAACCGGGGAAGCAACCTTAGGAGGGAGGTGTGCTTCAGAACTCCACCACCGTGATGCCTGCACCACCAAACTGCACATGCTCATCGTGATATGACTTGACGCTGCGCACGGTAGAGAGGTACTGGCGTACGAGGGTGCGGAGGGCACCTGTTCCCGTACCATGCAGGATGCG
The DNA here is from genome assembly GCA_024401185.1 of Bacteroidaceae bacterium. Classification (GTDB taxonomy): domain Bacteria; phylum Bacteroidota; class Bacteroidia; order Bacteroidales; family Bacteroidaceae; genus Physcousia. Next base: position 22,981 of record JAKSLO010000018.1, read on the forward strand.
AACTCGTGCCGCGCCAACCAAAATGGCATCGTCTATGTAGTAGGTTATTTGCTGCAAAGCCTCATCGGCACGAAGGCCACGTATGTCGATGTCCTGATGGAACTGCAGAGAGCGTTGGTGCATGTCTTCGCGTGTCTCCTTGCTCAGATAGGTGGCAGCTGAGGCAGATTTTTCCTCCTTAGGCTTCTCCGAAGCCACGAGTCGGTCAAGGTTGACCGTTGATTTTATCATGCCGAATACCACCACCGCCTTTTTCCCGGAGATACTCTCGATGGTACCCACCGTGCTCTGCCCACGCATCTTTACATGGCTGCCTACGGCCAAAACCTCATCGACGATAAGTTTGTCGATGACCACTTCTGCCTCCTTGCCCGACATGGGTGAGGACGTATTGCCAGCAGATGACTGCGCACCTTTTTCCTTACGTTCTTGCTTTCGTTTTCTGCGGTCAAGAATCTGCTGCATCTTCTTCTCGATAGACGCATTGCGCTCCTTCTCGTCGGCCTCTTGCATGGCCAGGGCGTCTTGCATCTCCTGCAACTGCTGGCGTGCCAGTCGGGTGCGCTCCTTCTCGGCTTGCGCTTCCTTGATTTCGCGTATGGTGTTCTCTATCTTTGCGTTAGCCTCGGCAATGATGCGCTGTGCCTCCTCCTTGGCCTCACGTATAATGGCCTTGCGCTGCTTCTGCAGGTCGGTCACCTCGTCCTCGTAGCGCGAGATGGTTTGCTGCATCTGCTTTTCATGCTGATGGATGTTCTGTCGCTTGCTCTCCCAGTAACGCTTGTCGCGCACGATGTCCTGCAAGTACTTGTCGGCATCGATGTATTCCTGTCCCACCAGTTTTGAGGCATCCTCGATGACAGCCTCCGGGATGCCTATCTTGCGTGCAATCTCCACGGCAAAACTGCTTCCCGGATTGCCTATCTGCAACTGGAAGAGTGCCTGCATCTGATGGCGGTCGTAGAGCATAGCTCCGTTTACCACCCCCTTGTTGTCGTCGGCAAAGTGCTTCAGATTCTGGTAGTGCGTGGTGATGACGCCAAAGGTGCCATGCTTGTGGAACTGTCGCAGTATGGCCTCGGCCAATGCACCACCAATGCCCGGTTCGGTACCACCGCCAAACTCGTCGATGAGCAGGAGCGAGGCAGGCGAGCAACTGCGCATCATGTTCTTCATGTTCAGCAGATGCGAGCTGTAGGTCGAGAGGTCATCGTCGATGCTCTGCTCGTCGCCGATGTCGATGAAGATGCTCTGGAAGATACCCATCTGTGACGCTTCGCCGATGGGTACGGGCAAGCCACATTGCACCATGTATTGCAGCAGACCTACCGTCTTGAGGCACACACTCTTGCCACCGGCATTGGGACCGCTGATGATGAGGATGCGCTGCTGCTTGTTGAGCATGATGTCGAGGGGAACCACCTTGCGTCCCTGCGCCTTGAGGTTGATGGCAAGGAGGGGGTGTATGGCCATGGTCCAGTCGATGAGCGGCTTGCTGCTCACCTGTGGGGTGATGGCATTGATTTGTGTGGCAAAGAGCGCCTTAGCCCTGACGAACTCGATGTCGGCCAGAAAGACGAAGGCGCGAAGCAGCTCTGGAGTGTTTTGCCTAAGTTTGTCGGTAAACTCCTGCAGGATGCGTATGACTTCGCGTCGCTCCTCAGCCTCCAGTTCGCGTATGCGGTTGTTGGCTTCTACCACCTCGGCAGGTTCGATGTACACGGTCTTTCCGGTAGCCGACTCGTCGTGCACGATGCCCTTCAGCTTGCGCTTCATGGCAGGAGCCACGGGGATAACCAGGCGACCGTCGCGCAGGGTGGGAGAGGCGTCTTGTTCCACCAGTCCTTCACTCTGTGCTGCCTTGAGTATCTTGTGCAGGGTGCGTCCTATGCTGCCCTCCAGGCGATGCAGTTCGCTGCGTATCTCATAGAGCGTACGGCTGGCATCGTCTTTTATCTTGCCGAACTTATCGAGTATCTGCTCGATGCGTCGCGTCACGGTGCGGAAGGTGAATACGCCGTCGGCCAGGTGCATAAGGGAGGGGTAGGTTGCCGGTTGTGCCTCAGAGGGGTCCTGTGACGTGTCTTCGCGACGGATGATGTCGATGAAGGCATGCAGCGTGTCAAGTGAACGCTTGAGGTCCCACATCTCTTGCTCCTCAATGAAGGTGCCCTCAATGCGTATGCGCTGAATGGTTGAGCGAAGGTCGAAAAACTCCATCTCGGGCACATTGTCCTCCGTCTCGAGCAGACGGTTGAACTCACGTGTCTGCTCCAGTTTTTCGCGTATGGTCGTAACATCGGTAAGGAACGTCATCTCATCGATGCGTTCCCTACCCATGGAACTGGCACAATGTTTGGCCAGCAATGTTCGTATTTCGTCGAACCCAATCTTTTGTTCGTAGTTTTTAGGGTATATCATGTAGTCTTGTTACAGATTTTTCTTAGGATACATCGTGTCCCACCAGGTGGGATCGTCTTGCAGCCACTTGGCAAACCATGCATAGTAGGTGTTGACCCACTTGACCTGCTTCTCGTAGTCGAGGATGTGATGGTTCTGCCCCTCCACACTCACAAAGGCACACTCGCGACCCAGAATCTTCAGGGCGGTGAACATCTGAATGCTCTCGTTGATGGGCACGTTGGTATCGGCCTCGCCATGCAGGAAGAGTATAGGGGTGTGCACCTTGTCGGCGTTGAAGAGGGGAGCCTGTCCCGAAAGCAGTTTCTCGTTGTTCCACGGGTAGCTGTGTGCTGCACTCACGGCACTATAGCTATAGCCCCAGTAACCAAATCCCCAGTAGCTGGTGGGGTTGCTGATGCCGGCGTGGCTCATGGCTGCGGCAAAGATGTCGGTCTGTGTCATGAGGTACATGGTCATGAAGCCTCCGTATGAGGCACCCAGGCATCCTATCTTCTTGTCGTTGACGAAGGCGTGCTCCTTGCAGAACTGCTTGGTGCCCTCGATGATGTCCTCGGCCGTGCCCTCGCCATAGGTGTTGACGTGGCGTGCCGCAAACTCCTGCCCGAAACCCGTGCATCCGCTGGGCTGGATGACGTACACCACATAGCCCATGGCTGCCCATCCGTGGAAGTTGTAGTACGACTCCAGGTAGCGTCCTGTGGGCGAACACCCGCCATAGTAGTACACCAGCATGGGGTACTTCTTGCTCTCGTCAAAATGAGGAGGCAGATAGTAGCGTCCGCAGATGCTGTCGCCACGACTGTTCGTGAAGTACCAATCCTCGCATTTGCCCAGCGCAACATCGCCCATGCGCACCTCGTTGAAGTCGCGCACCAAGGTCTCCTTGCCCGTCTTGAGATCGACGGTGTACACACGGTCGGCGTTCGAGTCGCTCTGTCCCGTGTAGCTCATCATCAGTTTGTTATTGGCCAGCGAGAAACTTGCTATGTAGCATTCCGACAGTTTCAGCTGGTTGATCTTGCCAGTCTTGGGGTTGATGCAGAAGATGTCCTTGCGGTCTCGGTTTTCGCATAGCGCATATACGTTGCCATCTATGCGATTGACCTGTACGGACAGAATGTTGGGGTTGAAGTCGCGGGTAAGGCTCTTTATCTCCTTTGTCTGCAGATCCATGACGTAAAGCTCAGTTTGCACCATGCTGGGTATCTTGCCCGTAGGGTCATTCTTGCCGATGCCGCCAAAGGCCTCAGGACTTCCGGTCAGGATGATGTGCTTGCCGTCAGGCAGAAACTCAGCGTTGTTCATGAATCCGTCGCGCTTCACCAGCGTGTCCACCTTCTGCGTGTCGCGGTTGTAGAGGTAGAGGCTGTTGAAGGTGAAGGGGCGCTCTGTCATGTCGTTTTGGCTTGAGATGATGAGCACCTGTCGGCCGTCCTCGCTTACCGAGGCATACGAATTGTGGTGTCCGGCCGTGAGTTGCGTGAGCTGTCCCGTCTGCACGTCCAGCAGCTGAGCGCTGACGCGGGTGCGCCATCCTGGCTGTCTGTCGTCGGGTTCGAGTATCTGGTGCACCTGTGCGTCATCCTTAGGTCCCTCTACCGTCTGCGACACGAGCATCTCCTTCTCGCCGGGTAGGAACTGTCCTCGTGTATGCAAGTAGTTGGTGAAGAGTGGGGTAGCCTTGCCTGTGGCAGGGTCAACGTATTCGTAGATAGTCTCACCCTGTATGCCTTTGCGCGAACGTATGTAGCGGTCGCCCTCGCTGGCCCAGCTGTCGTACCCCTCGCAAGATGAGATGTTGCCCGTCTTGAGGTCGATCATCTGTCGCTTCCATTCCGTCTTGGTGTCGGCAGTCACCACCTTGGTGTTCAGCATCAGGTAGCGACCGTTGGCACTCAATGCCGTGGTGCTGGCCTTCTCGCCGTTCATGTAGTCGGCTAGGGTGTAGGGGCGCTTTCCTTCGGCGTTTATGGTGATGAAGCTGCTCTGCTCGCTCTCCACGCTCAGCGTCAGCGTGTCGGTCTCGTTAGCCTTGCAAAGCACTTTTACGGCCACCTCATGGCGTCCGGGGGTGAGGTCCTTGTTGCCACCCTCCTTGTTGTCTATGTAGGTGGTGACGGCCTGATTGGCATTGGCCTTGACGGTACACTTGGCAAAGCGTATGTTGTCAAAGGTGAATCCTGCCACAAAGATGGCATTCCGTTCGCCCGCCTTGATTTCGATGGCAGGGTTGCCGTTCTTGTCGCTGATGAGTGTGGCTTGCTGCCCATTCTTCCACGTCTGTGGTGCGATGCCGTTCTTCAGGAAGTCGTCGTTGTCGTACTTCCTGCCGTTGGCATCTATCGTGTCGATTTGTATGGCTGCCGTGGCGGTAAACGGGCCAGCCAGTCTTATTTGCCTCACCGGCAGGCTTTCTGATTGTGCGCTCAGCATTGCCATGGCGCCAAGCAGGCTCAGTATAGTCTTTTTCATAAATGCAGATATTGTGCGATGTCAAAAAAGGGATGTGGAACATGCCCATGAATGGAGTCCAACGGGCATGTTAACCCTCGATTTGTTTTTAACTTCTTGTCACGTTCTTCACGCCCTTCACGGTTTTGAGCTTCTTGATGAGCTGCTGCAGTCGGCTTGTGTCATCGAGCATCACGGTGAGGTGACCGCTGAAGAGTCCGTCGTGACTGTCGATGCTGATGCTGCGCATGAGCATCTTCTCCTCCTTCGAGATGATGCTGGTGATGTTGCTCACGATGCCCAGGTCGTCGTTGCCCACTATGTGCAGGGTGATGGCATACTGGCTGGCACCCTTGCCCGCCCATCGGGCCTTGACGATGCGGTAGCCAAAGCGCTGGCGCATCTGTGTGGCGTTGGGACAGTCCTCTCGGTGAATCTTGATGCCTCCCGAGGCGGTGACAAAGCCAAAGACGTCATCGCCATAGATGGGCTGACAGCATTTTGCCAACTGGAACTCCAGTCCCTTGAGGTCCTTGTCGATGACCATTACGTCCTCGTGCCCCGATGTCATGAGCTTGTTCTCCTGCTTGTCGTTCATCACAAACTCCTCAGCCTTGCGCACGTCGCTCTTTTCGCCCTCGCCGCGCTCAAATCGCTGACGGTTGAGGTATTCCTCCACCACGTCGTTTACGTCTATGATGCCCTCGTTCAGCGCCTTGTAGAAGTCGGTCACTACCTTGTAGCCCATCTTCTTCATGGTGTGCATCAGGGTGGCCTCGCTCATCTCAATCTTGCGATTCTTCATCTTGCGCTCCAGCAACTCCTTGGCCAGGGTCACTTGTCCTGCCTGCATCTCCTTGAGGCTGGTGCGTATCTTGGTTCTTGCTTTCGAGGTCTTGACTATGTTCACCCAGTCTTGTTTGGGCGATTGGTTGTTCGAGGTCAGAATCTCCACCTGGTCGCCGCTATTGAGCTCCTGGCGTATGGTGACGTTCTTGTTGCCTATCTTGGCTCCTATGCAATGGTCACCCACCTTGGTGTGGATGGCATAGGCAAAGTCGAGCACCGTGGCACCCTTGGGCAACTTGAACAAGTCGCCTTTGGGGGTGAAGACGAACACCTCGTCCTCCACCAGGTCCATCTTGAAGGCATCCATCAGCTGCATATCGTCGTTGGTCTCCAGGGCTGCACGAATGCCAGCCAACCATTCTTCAAGGTTGCCCTGCTGACTCTTCACACCCTTGTATCGCCAATGGGCAGCCAGGCCATGCTCTGCCACGTCGTCCATGCGCTCGGTGCGTATCTGCACCTCCACCCATTTCTGCTCAGGACCCAGCACGGTGATGTGCAGACTCTCGTATCCGTTGCTCTTGGGCACCGACAGCCAGTCGCGCATGCGCTTCGGATTGCTCTGGTACATGTCGGTGATGATGCTGAACACATGCCAGCAGTCCGTCTTCTCCTTCTCGGGTTCCGAGTCAAGGATGATGCGTATGGCAAAAAGGTCGAACACGCCGTCCACGTCCACCTTCTGCTTCTTCATTTTCTGGTAGATGCTGTGAATGCTCTTGGTGCGTCCCTTCATGTGGAACTTCAGACCTGCATCGACGAGCTTCTTCTCGATGGGGCCTATGAAGTTGGCAATGTACGCATCACGGCTCTTCTTCGTGGCGTTCAGCTTCTCCTTGATGTGGTAGTAGGCATCGTGCTCCAGATACTTCAATGAGAGGTCTTCCAGCTCGCTCTTCAACTGGTAAAGTCCCAGTTTGTGAGCCAGGGGAGCATACAGGTAGGCAGCCTCCATGGATATCTTCTGCTTGGCCTCGGCATTCTGGGTGTCGCGTATCTGTCGCATGATGACCAGTCGGTTGGCTATCATGATGAAAATGACGCGCATGTCCTCGGCAAAGCTCAGCAGCAGTTGTCTGAAGTTCTCGCTCTCTACGGCGTTCGACTTCTCGTACAGTCCCTGTATGCTCTTCATGCCGTGCAGTATGTTGGCCACCTCTTCGCCGAAGTCCTTCCTGACATCCTCAATGGTAAAGGCTTCGGTCTTGAAGGCAGAGCTCAGCATGACCGCCACTATGCTGCCTCGCGTCATGCCCATGTCCTTGGCCAGCACCAGGGCTGCCTGCATGTCGCACACCACAGGGTTCAGCCCGAAGTCGTCGCGAGTCAGTTGGCCTGTTTCTGCGGCTTTTCGTATGTATTGCTTTACAAGTTCCCTGTCGCTGAAGGGTACATCCTGCCCGCCTACAGCCATCAATTGCTGGTGCAGGCTGAGCATCGTTTCGCGCTCGTGCAAAGTGAAGAAATTGTTGTCAATCATAGGCTGAAACCATTATTTTGATTCAAAGGTACAAAAAAATATTTTGTTTATGCGTGTTCTAATTATTTTTTTTACTATTTTTGCGTACAATAAGAATGATGCAACTCAGATTACTCTCATAATGGGACGTTTTTCTCCCTTGTTATTCAAGTTGTGAAGTGACTAATCGTTAACCTTTTAAAATACATGATAATGTTGACAGCAGAAGACAAAATCCAGTTACAGAAAAAGGGCATTACCGAAGAGCAGGTAGAGGCCCAGTTGAAGAGTTTCCGTGAGGGTTTCCCCTTCCTTAAGCTTCGTGCAGCCGCTTCGGTTGGCAATGGCATCCTTCGTCTTACCGACGAGGAAGTGGCACAGTACACCCAGGCTTGGAACGACTATAAGGCCGAGGGGCATCACATCACCAAGTTCGTGCCTGCCAGTGGCGCTGCCAGTCGTATGTTCAAGAATATGTTCGAGTTCCTCGATGCCGACTACGATGAGCCTACCACTCCCTTTGAGAAGAAGTACTTCGAGGAGATTCATAACTTTGCCTTTTATCAGGCTCTTGACGATGCTTGCCATGTCAACGAGGGTAAGGGCATCGACACCTTGATGGACGAGGGCAACTACAAGGCTGTAGTGGCAAACATGCTGGGCGAGGATGGACTGAACTACGGACAGCTGCCCAAGGGCTTGCTGCAGTTCCATACCTATGACGATGAGGCTCGCACTCCCCTTGAGGAGCATCTGGTAGAGGCCGCTCTCTATGCCACAAGCTGTGGCAAGGCCGATGTGCACTTTACCGTGAGCACCGAGCATCGCGAGCTCTTTGAGGAACTTGTAGAGCGTGTTCTGCCCGAGTACGAGCAGAAGTATGGCATCAAGTATAACGTCACCTTCAGCGAGCAGAAGCCCAGTACCGACACGCTTGCGGCTACAATGGACAACGAGCCCTTCCGCACCGATGACGGCAAGTTGCTGTTCCGTCCCGGAGGCCATGGCGCCCTCATCCAGAACCTCAGCGACCTTGAGAGCGATATCGTGTTCGTGAAGAATATCGATAACGTGGTGCCCGACCGCCTGAAGGATGATACCGTTACCTACAAGCAGGTGCTGGCAGGTGTGCTTGTCACCTTGCAGAAGAAGGCTTTCGACTATGTGAAGCTTCTCGAAAGCGGCAAGTACTCGCGCGAGGATATTCTCGACATCATACAGTTTGTCCGTCACGACCTCTTTACCGATGTGCCCGGACTCAAGACGATGGAGGATGCCGAACTCGTTAACTTCCTGCACGATGAACTGAACCGCCCCATGCGTGTGGCTGGCGTGGTGAAGAATGTGGGCGAGCCTGGTGGTGGTCCCTTCCTGGCATACAATCCTGATGGTACCATCTCGGCTCAAATCCTTGAGAGCAGCCAGATTGACAGCAACAATGCCGAGTACATGAAGATGTTCTCGCAGGGCACTCACTTTAACCCCGTTGACCTCGTATGTGCCATCCGCAACAGCAAGGGCGAGAAGTTCGACCTTCCCAAGTTCGTTGATCCCGCTACGGGCTTTATCTCTTACAAGAGCAAGAGCGGCCGTGAGCTCAAGGCGCTCGAGTTGCCCGGACTCTGGAATGGTGCCATGTCCAACTGGAGCACCGTGTTCGTAGAGGTTCCCCTCAGCACCTTCAATCCTGTGAAGACGGTCAACGACCTGCTGCGCGACCAGCACCAGTAAAGGATACTATTTGCAAATTATGAAAAAGATATTGTTACTTGGTAGTGGCGAACTCGGAAAGGAGTTCGTCATTGCCTGCAAAAGATTGGGACAGTATGTAGTGGCTTGCGACAGCTACGACAATGCGCCTGCCATGCAGGTGGCCGACGAACGCAGGGTGTTCTGCATGCTCGATGGTGAGGCCTTGATGGCTACTGTGGCAGAAGTAAAGCCCGACATCATCGTGCCCGAGATTGAGGCTATCCGTACCGAGAAGCTTTATGAGTGCGAGGCACAGGGCATTCAGGTAGTGCCTTCTGCCAAGGCTGCCAACTACACCATGAACCGCAAGGCCATCCGCGAGTTGGCACATACCGAACTGGGTTTGAAGACGGCCAATTACCTTTACGCAACCACTTACGACGAACTTGTCAAGGCTGCCGATGTGATAGGCTTCCCCTGCATCATCAAGCCTCTCATGAGTTCGTCTGGCCACGGACAGAGCAAAGTGGATAGTGCCGACGAACTGCCCAAGGCGTGGGAATATGCTTGTGGAGGTGCCCGTGGTGACTTGATGGAGGTCATCGTGGAGCAGTTCATCCCATTCGACTATGAGATTACCTTGCTCACCGTCACCCAGCACGATGGTCCTACGCTGTTCTGTGCTCCTATCGGACACGTGCAGAAGGGGGGCGACTATCGTGAGAGTTTCCAACCTCGCATCATGAAGCCCGAGCACGTCAAGCAGGCTCAGCAGATGGCCGAGAAGGTGACGGCTGCGCTTACTGGTGCAGGCATCTGGGGCGTGGAGTTCTTTGTGAGCGAGAAGGAGGGTGTCATCTTCAGCGAACTGAGTCCCCGTCCCCACGATACCGGTATGGTGACACTTGCCCTGACGCAGAATCTCAGCGAGTTCGAGCTTCATGCACGCGCCGTGCTTCATCTTCCCATTCCCGAGATTACCCTGGAGCGCCAGGGGGCTTCTGCTGTCATCCTCTCTGAGGCCGAAGTCTATACTCCTACCTATTCCGGACTCGAAGAGGTTTGCGCATCTCCTCGTTCCTATCTGCGCATCTTTGGCAAGCCCAATGCGCATGCCGGCCGTCGCATGGGTGTTGTGGTCTGCTGGGACAAGCTCCTTGACGACAATGATGCCTTGGCTGCCTCGCAGATTGCCTTGCGCGACCGTTGCAAGGCCCTTGCTGCTAAGGTCACGGTAAAGTAGTGCGTTGACACAACCATTCTGCAACATATAAAGCTTGCTGCAAAGCTCTTCGTTTATGAGCCATGCAGCAGGCTTTTCCTTTTGGGGGAATCTGTCCTCTTTTTTCTTCTACCCATAGTCCTCCCGATATTAACCCGATGTCAACCCGTTATCAACCCGTAGGTATTTATCCCGAAGAAAATGAGTGTTTTGGCCTGTTTTTCGCATTTATGTGTAAAGAAAAAGTAAAAAGACACTATGCACTATGCATTCGCGAATTGCTAACACCGAGCTTCTTCTTGCAGGAGTTTGCGTTTCTTTTCAAT
>JAKSLO010000180.1 GCA_024401185.1 Bacteroidaceae bacterium
TCTCCAACACCCAGTATGCCGTCAATGCCCAGGGCCGCACCATCACCTGGTACCGTTCTCTGCCCCACTACGCCATGCTGCACCTTGTGTACCACTGGAATAAGAATCCGAAAAAGAAATAACAGAAAGACTACATCTTAACCTCTCAAACAGAGGTAAACATTAATCACTTAAAAGCGTATCATTATGATGAATCAGAACAAATCGAATCGCAGGATGATGCTCAAGGCATTGTTCGTAGTATCTGTGGCTACACTCTCTATCAGCGCGTTCGCCACACCAAAGACAGTAAGGAATTTAGGCAAGACTGTCAACGAGATTGAAAAGAAGAAAAATGTAACAAAGCATAAAGATTTCGTATATGCAGTATGCGAACCATCAAGCCGAATCGTACGTTTCACCAACAACCCTAACGAAGAGGGCGTGCGCTTCTCATTCCCAAGGAATTGGAATTGTGTTCTCGTCGATGGTAAGCCTATCACTGACGAGCAGATACAGAACCCAGACCTTATGAAGGGATGCACTTATCACTTGGTACCAATCGGAGGACATGTAGGTGTGGACATCAAAACCGAGGAATATGCTAAGAAAATGGAGAAGGCAGTAAGTAAATGAAAGCGAAAAAAATGAACTGAGACGAAACAAAAACAGCGTGCAGAGTGAGAGTCCGCACGCTGGTATGGAGGAAGATGCTTTGTTTTTATAACATTTTTGCAACTTTCTGCTCTAATGTTGCCTTTATAAACGCGTTGATGGAAATACCTGCTTGCTTGGCAAGGGTTGCAATATAACTGTGAACCTCTGGTGTGATACGGATGTTCAGAGAACCAGAATAACTTTTATGAACCTCAATACCTTCTTCCTCGCAATAGGCAACATAATCATCTACTGCCTCGTGAAAAGCAGCTGTAAGTTCAGACACACTTTCGCCTTCAAAGTTGACAAGACCATCGATACCCTCAATCTTTCCAAAGAAAACTCCATCCTTCTCCGAGAAGTTTACGGAACCCAGAAAACCTTTATATTTTAACGTATTCATATTCGCGATGTTTATTAAACCTTTTTACGTAATTTCAATTCATCATAAATCTGCCTCATTGCATATCCCTTGATAATGTTTCCGGGATGCGGACGGTGAATCATTATAGGATGTCCTTCCTCATCCTTGTAAATAGCTCTTGAACCAGACGTTTTACCTTTGTTGGATTTCGTGTAACCAAGAATGGATAGCATACGCTCCAACTCTTCAAATGTAAAATCGGACGGTAGTGTTTTAAACCGGGCTATTAATTTTTCTTTGGAACTCATGAGTCTCTAAATTTTGCGCAAATGTAACTATTATTTAGTTGCAACGCAAATATAAGACTGAAAAAATGCACACTTTTTGCAAATTTGTTGTCCAAAAGGGTTTAGTAAATCGAAGTTTGTGTGTATATAGGGTATATGACGCAAAGCAAAGGACAAATAGAGAAACTCTTCATGCAGTACCATCAGGACATGCTGCGCGTGGCCGTGATGCTGCTACACGACGAGGAGGAAGCCAAGGACATAGTGCACGATGTCTTCGGCCGACTACTGCGAGGTGAAACCTTGCTTAGGGAGAAGAGCGCCAGGGCATTCCTGATGACCAGTGTGCGCAATGCCTGCCTGAATCGTATCCGCGATGCCAGGATGCAGGAGCGGGCCAAGCGCCTGTACCTGCTTGAAGCTGAGGTGGAAACGACCACTACGGAACAGCTGGAGGCGGAAAGCCGACTGCTGCTGCAAGGCATGGAGAGACTCTACCCACCCATGTGCCAAAAAATTGTGCAGATGCACTTTCGCGACGGACAGACGTTCCGGGAGATTTCCCAGCGACTGGGCGTGAGCGAGACCACCGTCTATAAGCATTTGCGTCAGGCATTAACCCAATTACGAACCTATCTTAACGAACAACAAAATGGAGAAAACTGACCTTTTGTTCCAGATGCTGGAACAGCCCGACCGATACTCCGACCAAGAGTGGGAGGAGATACTCGCCGACGAGGAGTGCCGCGAACTCTACACCTTGATGGCAAAGATGAAAGGGGCTGCGATGAGCGAGGAACTGTCCGACACCCGTCGCCTCGCAGCGGCCCCACGTCGCCACACCGCCATCCTGTCCTTCCGCAAGATTGCCGCCTTGTTCCTCGGTATCGTGATGCTCTCCGGCTTGGCCTACGCCGCCGTGCGCACCAGCTTCTTTACGCAATCTTGGAACAAGGGTGCACAGGCTGTGCCAACGGTCGTGGTCGATGCCGTGCCCTCGCTCCTGACAATCGTCCCCAACGACTCGGTGCAGAAGCCCCAGGGCACAGTCACCTTCGATAACCACGAGCTGGCCGATATCCTGACCAGCATCTGCAATGCCTACCGGGTGGAGATCGTGTTCAAGGACGAGGAGCAGAAGCACATCCGTCTGCACTTCAGCTACGACACGAAGGACAAGCTGGAGGATGTGATAGAGAGCATGAACACGTTCCAGAAGTTCCGCTTGGAGATGAAGGAAAATAAGTTGAACGTAGAGTGATAGGAGGGCGTACACATGAAAAGACATATTTTATCCCTTTTGCTTGCACTATGTGTAGGCATCCCCACTCTGGCTCAACGTGTCACGGGCTCGTTCCAAGAAGCACCCCTTTCTGAAGTCCTCTTGCTGATGGAACGCCAATGCGAGGGCATACAGATTAACTTCATCTATGACGACCTGAAGGACTACCGTGTCACCCACGACTTCGAGAATGTCTCGCTCAAGGAGGCGCTCCATGTCGTAGTAGGCGAAAGCCCCATACGTGTGGTCCGCAAGAAGAACAAATACTACCTGAGCATCGTGCCCACACCCAAGCTGAAGATATCGGGCAAGGTGCAAGACGGCTTCTTGCATCAGGGCGTGCCCGGACTGACTGTGGCACTATGCCGCACCGACAGTACTGAGATCATGGACTCCCTACCCATGTCGTCGCTCTACCGTGGGAACAATGTGCTGT
>JAKSLO010000019.1 GCA_024401185.1 Bacteroidaceae bacterium
AACTATGCACTAACTGTAAGGTTGTTTTTTATGTTTATCGCCTTGAAGAGGATGTCGGCTTTCCAAAGGAAAGTGATGGTATGTACTTGTAATTTCATCGGGGAACATCTCGCAGAGTGTTCACCAGGGAAATTACGAGTGCATACCATCAGGTGCCTGGCACCCATCCTCTTCAAGGGGTTTTGTCTTGGTTTTTATCAAAAAAATGAAGAATAACAATAAAAATCCAGGTTAAAATCTAAATCAAAAATAATGGAACGACAATTTAGGCGTCGGCCTACGGCCTCAAAATCTAAGGAAAATCAATTTAAAATCTGGGTTAAAATCCGTCAAGAGGATATGAGTTCTCCCCTCGGGGAGATAGAGGGGGTCTTTTCTCCTTTTTCTTTACACACAAATGTACAAAATACCCCAAAATACCCATTTTCTTCGGGATGAATACCTACGGGAATATAACGGGTTAATAACGGGTTGATATCGGGAAGGTATCGGGATGACTATAGGCTGAGAAAAAAGAGGACAATAAAACTACAGAGGAAAAACGATGCACAAAAAGTATGTCCAAGATACTTTCTGTTTTCAAAAATAAATCGTACCTTTGCAAAAAGATGTTATGCAACTAAACCTCACATGCATATTCTAACTAAAACCAAAACTAATATGAGACAAATGAAGAACTTTATTTTTATTGCCCTGTGCTGGCTGGCTGCACAGCAGGCCTTTGCCCAGAAATGGGAGAAGATAGGCGACAAACCCCAGATGGGATGGAGCACCTGGAACAAGTTTGCAGGCAACATCAACGAGGACATCATACGCTCCATTGCCGATGCAATGGTGGAGACCGGTCTTGCCGAGGCAGGTTATACGTACATCAACATAGACGACTGCTGGCATGGCAAGCGCGACAAGGACGGATTCATCCAACCCGACCCCAAACGCTTCAGCTCGGGCATCAAGGCATTGGCTGACTATGTGCATGGCAAGAATCTGAAACTCGGCATCTACAGCGATGCTGGTACCGGCACTTGCGCCGGAATGCCCGGCAGTCTGGGACACGAATACCAGGATGCCCTGCAGTATGCTCGCTGGGGAGTGGATTACCTCAAGGAGGACTGGTGCAACACCACGAACATCAACCCCATCGGTGCCTACCAACTGATGAGCGATGCCTTGCGCGAAGCGGGCCGTCCCATCTTTCTGAGCATGTGTGAATGGGGTGGCAACGAACCCTGGAAGTGGGCCAGCGAGATAGGACACAGCTGGCGCATCGGCCCTGACATCTGGTGTAACTTCGACTCTATACGCGTACACTCCGAGGGCTACACGGACGTGGGCGTGATGCAATGCATCCGCAGAAACGAACCCCTGCGCATCTATGCCGGCAAAGGACATTGGAACGACCCCGACATGCTGGAGGTGGGCAACGGCATGACCGTGAACGAAGACCGCGCACACTTCACCATGTGGTGCATGATGGCCTCTCCCCTCATCCTGGGTAATGACATCCGTCAGATGAGCCAGGAGACCAAGGATATCGTGATGAACCGTGAAATGATTGCCATCGACCAGGATGAACTGGGTGTGCAAGGCCTGCACTACGGTGACCGTCAGGGACTGGAATTCTGGTTCAAGCCCCTCAAGGATGGCGAATGGGCCATGACCATACTCAACGCCACAAAGGCACCCATCACCTACGACCTCAACTGGCAGCAGTTCAACCTGACCGATGAAGAGGTCAGCCACCTCAGCACCAACTTTAGCAGCACGACGTACAAGGTGCGCAACCTATGGACACACAAGGATGAGGGGAAGACCAACCTTAAAGACAAGACATGGAAGAGTGTCACTATACCCTCGCGTGACGTAATCTCCTACCGACTGATCCCTATTACCAAATAACAACAACATGAAAATCACTCATTTCTCAGTCCTCGCCCTGTGCCTGCTCTGCAGTCTTGGCAGCAAGGCACAACGCGAACATATCAGCATGGACGACCAATGGCAGTTTACCTTTGGAGATGCCTCTTCGCCTGCCAAGGATTTTGGTTGCGGAACGGAATACTTCAACTACCTCACCAAAGCCAACAGCATACACAATGAGGCACCCTACTCGCCCAAGTTTGAGGCAGAGAAATGGGATAGTGAACACAACCAGAAACACGTGTGGCAAACCGTGGACCTGCCTCACGACTGGGTAGTGGACCTTCCCTTTGAGGGGAGTGCAAGCCATAGTCACGGCTATAAGACCGTAGGACATAAATATCCCCAATATAGTGTAGGATGGTACAGAAAGACCTTCAAACTGGGAAATGAAGACAAGGGGAAGCACATAGAATTGCAGTTTGACGGCATCTATCGCGACTCGCGCATCTGGGTGAACGGTTTTTATGTGGGAGGCGAACAGAGCGGCTACACCTCTGCCACCTACGACATCTCAGAATACCTGAACTATGGTGACAGCACCAACCTGATTTGCGTGCGCGCCGATGCCACGCTTGAGGAGGGATGGTTTTATGAAGGTGCCGGCATCTATCGTCACGTATGGCTGAACAAGACCAACCCTGTGCACGTGAAGACATGGGGCACGGCGGTATGGGCAGACCTCAACGAGGACTACAGTCAGGCCACGCTGCACGTGAAGGCCGAGGTGATGAACAACATCATACCTGCCACGGGATATGCGCTACGCCACACGCTACTTGACGCCATGGGCAAGGAGGTGGCCTCAACTGACAGCGAGACCATGCAAGTGCATCAGCCGCACCTGTGGAGCTGCGAAGACCCCTACCTCTATCAGGTTCGTACAGAGGTACTGGTAAACGGGAGAGTGGTTGATACCTATCTGACCACCACGGGCATTCGCAAAGCAGAATTCGACAAGGACCTCGGATTCCTGCTCAACGGCAAACAGGTAAAGCTGAAAGGAGTGAACCTGCATCAAGACCATGCCGGCGTAGGAGCCGCCATGCCCGACGGACTGCAGGAATGGCGCCTGCGAGAATTGAAGAAATATGGCGTAAACGCTTACCGAGCCTCTCACAACCCCGCCACAGCAGAGACCCTCGATGCCTGTGACCGACTGGGCATACTGGTGATAGACGAAAACCGCCTGTCGGGTGTGAACGAATACCAGAAGCATGTGCTGGGAAACATGATTCTGCGCGACCGCAATCATCCGTCCGTCATCCTGTGGAGCGTTGCCAACGAAGAATGGGGCATGGAATGGAATGAGTTTGGCGAACGTCTGGCCAAGAGCATGCAGGACTATGCCCACTGGCTGGACCCCAGTCGCAAAGTGACAGCAGCCTCATCCAGCGGTCCCACCATACTCGTACCCCTGGACGTGGCTGGCTACAACTACATCATGCAGAACCCCGTGGAGGAACATCGCCAACGCTACCCCGAACGCTGTGCCATCGGCACGGAAGAGACATCGGGCTGCGGCACTCGTGGCATCTACTACGACGACCGGAAGAATGGGCACATGGCGGCCATCAACAGAAGTCCGGAGGGCAAGGACAGTACCCTGAACTGCATAGAGCGCGGATGGAAATTCTACCATGAGCGTCCGTGGCTGGGCGGCCTCTTCTACTGGACAGGCTTCGACTATCGCGGTGAGCCTAATCCACTCTCCTACCCTGCCACAGGGTCTGAATTCGGCATTCTGGATTACTGCGGCTTCCCGAAAGATGAGGCATTCTATCTGAAAGCCTGGTGGACGGATGAGCCCGTGCTGCACATTCTGCCCCACTGGAACCTCTCTGGCCATGAGGGTGAACAAGTGGACGTGTGGGTCTATAGCAACTGCGACGAGGTGGAACTGACGGTCAACGGCAAGAAGCTGGGACGACAGCGTATGCCTCTGGACGGGCACCTGTCATGGAAGGCAACCTATGCCCCTGGCAATGTGAAAGCCATAGGCTACAAGGCGGGCAGGAAGGTGATGGAGGAGCGACTGGCGACCACAGGACGAGCCACACAGATGAAGGCTGCGGTGGAAGCGGCAACCGACGTGAGCATCGTCAACATCACCCTGCACGATGACAAGGGGCGCTTTGTACCCGATGCCTGTGAGATGCTTACCATCAAAGCCTCTGAGGGGCAGAAGATTATGGGAGCCGGCAATGGTGATCCCGCCTTCCGTGGCAAGGAGCGTCCTAAAGACGGAGAGCAACTGCTATCCATACCATCCTTCAACGGATGTATGCAAGTCCTTGTCAAGGGAAAGGGTACGCTGGAAGTATCGGGCAAAGGCTACAAGATTGCGATTCCTTTGTGAGCAGAATGTGAAAAAAAGCAATATAAGGCACAAAAAACAATCAAAGATTTGGCTATTATAGCCGGATTTTATAATTTTGCCGCCAAATCATGCAGAAAATTGTTGAAGGTCAAATCGAACAATGTACCCCAAAAGCTGAGTGAATCATTTTTCTTGGCAGCAAAGAACCGCAAATCAGGAATTGCCTAATTTGCGGTTCTACTATATCTTCATCTTGCCTTGCAGGCACGATGGAACATGCCTTACTTCTGGCGTACAAACAGATTGATGGGCGTGCCGGTGAAGTTCCAGCGTTCACGAATCTTATTCTCAAGGAAACGCTTGTAGGGATCCTTGATGTACTGAGGCAGGTTGGCATAGAACACGAAGGTGGGAATGCGTGTATCGGGCACCTGCGAGCAGTACTTAATCTTGATGTACTTGCCCTTCATGGATGGGGGTGGATAAGCCTCAATGAGAGGAAGCATCTCCTCGTTGAGCTTGGTGGTAGAAACACGGCGACGACGATTCTCATATACATCCTTAGCCGTCTCGAGCACCTTGAAAATGCGCTGCTTAGTGAGAGCCGAGCCAAAGATGATAGGGAAATCATTGAAGGGAGCCATACGATTGCGGATGGCATACTCGAACTCGTCCATCACCTTCTGCGTCTTATCGGGTACAAGGTCCCACTTGTTGACCACTACGACAAGACTCTTCTGGTTCTTCTGGATAAGTTGGAAGATGTTGAGGTCCTGCGACTCTATGCCACGGGTAGCATCAAGCATGAGGATGCACACATCGCTGTTCTCAATGCTACGGATAGAGCGCATCACAGAGTAGAACTCAAGGTCTTCGTTCACCTTATTCTTCTTGCGGATACCAGCCGTATCAACAAGGTAGAAGTCGAAGCCGAACTTGTTGTAACGGGTATAGATGCTGTCGCGTGTGGTGCCAGCAATATCGGTAACGATGTTGCGCTCCTCGCCGATGAAAGCGTTGACAATGCTTGACTTACCAGCATTGGGACGTCCCACTACGGCAAAACGAGGTATGTTCTCATCGGGCATCTCGTCGCTGTTCTTAGGGAACTTCTCGATGACCAAATCAAGCAAGTCGCCCGTTCCACTACCTGTAGCAGCAGAGATACAGTAGGGGTCGCCAAGACCGAGCGAATAGAACTCTGCCGACTGATACTGCTGTATGTTGTTGTCGGTTTTGTTGCACACCAGCACTACAGGTTTCTTGGTACGACGCAAGATGCCAGCCACCTCCTCATCGAGGTCGGTAACACTATTCTGCACATCCACCACGAAAAGGATGACATCTGCCTCTTCTGTGGCCAATGTAACCTGCTTACGGATTTCTTCCTCAAAGATATCGTCGCTGTTGACCACCCAGCCGCCAGTATCGACAACCGAGAACTCATGTCCCGTCCAGAGGCACTTGCCATACTGGCGGTCACGAGTAGTACCGGCCTCATCACTCACTATGGCATGACGAGTCTGGGTCAGACGATTGAAAAGGGTACTCTTGCCCACATTGGGGCGACCCACAATTGCTACTAAATTTGCCATATAGCCTCTCCCCCAGCCCCTCCTCAAAGGAAGGGGAGCACACAGGGGGCTCTCTTGTTTAAATTTGTATCAAAAAATCATATATGCCTCACACTGCCTCCCCTCCCTTTTGTGGGAGGGTCTGAGGATGAGGCTAATCCAGATTATACCCGTACGCCTTTAGTGCACGGTCACTGTTACGCCAGTCCTTGTCCACCTTGACAAAGACTTCAAGATAGACACTTTTGCCGAAGAAACGCTCCAGACTTTTGCGTGCCTCGCTGCTGACACGCTTCAGGGCTACACCCTGATGACCGATAATGATACCCTTCTGACTATCACGCTCCACGTAGATAACAGCATTGATATGAATATTCTTCTCAGTCTCCTTGAACGACTCGACCACAGCCTCCACACTATAGGGAATCTCCTTGTCGTAGTAGAGAAGAATCTTCTCACGCAGAATCTCGGTCACGAAGAAGCGAGCGGGCTTGTCAGTCCATTGGTCCTTGTCGAAATAGGCAGGCGACTCAGGCAACAGTTCCTTAATGCGCTTGAGCACATTGTCCACGTTGAAGCGATGAAGGGCGCTGATGGGCATTATCTCCGCCTGTGGAAGCACTTCGTGCCACTCTGCCACCTTCTTCTCAAGGTCACCCTGATTGGAGATATCTATCTTATTGATAAGCACGATGATGGGGCAACGCATCTTCTGTACCTTAGCCAAAAACTCAGCATTCTTGTCGGGTGTTTCGACCATGTCGGTAACATAAAGAAGCACGTCGGCATCCTGCAAGGCACTCTCGCTGAACTGCAACATCGACTCCTGCAACTTGTAGTTGGGCTTCAGCACACCAGGAGTGTCGCTGAAACAGATCTGCATTTCGGGCGTATTGAGGATGCCCATAATGCGATGACGAGTGGTTTGAGCCTTGAAGGTAGCAATAGAGATACGCTCACCAACCAAAAGGTTCATGAGCGTACTCTTTCCGACGTTGGGGTTTCCAACGATATTTACAAATCCTGCTTTATGCATCTTCTTTAATTCATAATTCACTATTCACAATGTTCAATTCTTCGTTCACAACGTGATTTCGAACTGTCCAATTATGAAATATGAATTTTTAATCAGGAATTATCTGAGCACACCATCGGTGAGCTGCATAGGCTTAACGTCGGTGACGCCACGCTTAGCATACCATTCCTCGCGACTGATTTGTCCCTCCTTGTAGAACTCGGCAGGACTCTTGGCAGCCTCGGGAGCACCATCGTAGCCCCATACCATGTAGCTGGCACCCCAAGTGAAACCAGCACCAAAGGCGGTGAAGACAAGCTTGTCGCCCTTCTTGAGCTTAGGCTCATACTCCCAAAGACAGAGAGGAAGTGTACCACCAGAGGTATTGGCCATGTGGTCGATGTTAATCATGATGTGATCCTCCTCTATGCCAATACGGCCAGCCACAGAAGTCTCGATATTGATATTTGCCTGATGGGGAACAACCCATGCGATGTTGTCCTTGTTCAAACCGTTGCGCTCAGCAATCTGCTTCACAGCCGTACTCATATCGAGCACAGCGTGCTTATAGACCTGACGGCCCTCCTGGTAAACAGTATGCTCACGATCGTCAACACTCTGATGTGTAGGCATCTTGGCACTACCGCCAGCCTTCATCTGCAAGTTCTGCAAACCCTTGCCATCCACGTGGTACACACCATCCATCAAGCCCACCTCCTCGGTAGTGGCCTCCATCATCACGCAAGCTGCACCATCGCCAAAGATAGGACAAGTGTTGCGGTCTGTGTAGTTGGTCATACTTGACATGTGGTCGCCACCACAAATAATGATACGCTTGTAACGACCGCTGCGAATGTAAGCTGCACCTGCCTCCATAGCATAGAGGAAACCTGCACAAGCAGCCTCCATGTCATAGCCAAAAGCATTCTTCAAACCACAGTTTCCGATTACAAGTGATGCGGTTGACGGGAAATGATAGTCGGGAGTAGTCGTGGCCACCAGCACCAGTTCAATACTATCGGGATCAGCCTGAGTCTTCTGGAGCAACTGTTGTACGGCTCTTGTCATCATGTATGAAGTACCCGAACCCTGCTCGGGACGAAGGATGTGACGTGTCTTGACACCGATGCGCTCCATGATCCACTCGTCGCTGGTCTCTACGATAGTCGACATTTCCTCATTGTCGAGGATGTAGTCGGGCACGTAGCCGCCGACACCTGTGATTACGGCATTTATCTTTTCCATATTATAAAATAGGTGGTTTCTTAAAAAAAATTAGCCGGAGAGTTATGTTGGGCTCTCTGGCTATGTTTTAGGGCAAAAATAGAATTAAGCCTCTTTCTCAATAGCAACCTTGCCGCGATAGTAACCGCAAGCGGGGCATACTGTGTGATAGATGTAATACTCACCGCAGTTGGGGCATATAGCCAATGTGGGAGCTACTGCTCCATCGTGAGTTCTACGCTTCAAAGTCCTGGTGTGGGACTGTCTTCTTTTAGGATGTGCCATTTTTTAAAATGTATTTAATTGTTTGTTGATATTAACTTTTTTAGTGCGTCCCATCTCGGGTCGGTAGGTTGTGCCTCGGCTGTCTCGTCTTCGTCACTCTCACCTGCCTCATGGGGTTGATGCTGAGAGAGAGCCTTTTCCATTTCGGCGTTGCATTCCCCCTCTTCATGAACGTGGCTTAGAGGTATCTGCAAGGCTATCTGCTCATACACCTGCCATGCGATGTCTAAAATACCTTCGTCCTCGGGCACGATTATCAGGTCTCCGTCATCTTCGAATTCCTCACCCAGCTTCACGCTGAGCTCCACATCGCCCTCAACGGGTTGCATCATAGGGTCGAGGCAACGATCGCAAAGCACTTGCACCTCACCCTGAAACTGGAGTCGTACCTTGTAGGCACCAGCCACTTGACGCACCTGCATGCCAAGGGTGACATTTCCGCGTTGGATTTCATCTCCTTGAACCTCAGCGAAGAAATCATTGTCGGCCACAAGTGAGCGTGTCAGCACCTCGCCTTGAATGGCCTTTAGATCTATCTTATATGCGTCCAGTTTCTTCATTTGGCGTGCAAAGTTACGAAAAAAAGTAATACGAAGGCACAAAATACACGTAAAAAATGTATTTTTAGTGCTTTTTAAGCTCAATTCGGAAGGTTGTTCCACGTCCTAGCTCCGAATTTTTCACAAAAACATGCCCATTATGGTATTGTTCGACAATACGTTTGCACAAAGCCAAACCCAGTCCCCAACCACGTGCCTTAGTGGTATAACCAGCCTTGAAGACGGTACGCATCTTGTTTTTGGCTATGCCCTTACCTGTATCGGAAACCTCTATCGAGAACACGTCCTCCTCCTCGCGAGCCACAAGCCTGATGCTGCCCTTGCCCTCCATGGCATCAATGGCATTCTTACACAGGTTTTCGATGACCCACTCAAAAAGTGGAGCGCAAATATTGACAATAAGAGGCTGCGAAGGCATCTGCGTGGTAAGCACCACCTTGTTGCTGGTACGCTTGCCGATATACTCCACCACATGTTCTACCACCTCACTGAGATTTTCCGGCTTGCACTCTGGCAGAGAACCTATCTTCGAGAATCGTTCTGCAATACGTTGCAAGCGACTCACGTCCTTACCCATCTCGGGAATTAGTGCATCCTCGGGATAGCTTTCCTTCAGCACCTCCACCCATGCCATCAAACTACTGATGGGGGTACCCAACTGATGAGCGGTCTCTTTTGAAAGTCCCACCCACACCTTATTTTGTTCTGCACGCCTGCTACTCAGCAAGGCAAAGATGGCGACCAGGACAAAAATAAGCACAACGCCAAACTGCACATAGGGATAAATGGTAAGACGGTGTATCATCACGCTTTCATCATAGCACACCTCCAAATAATCGGGGGGAGTGATGCTATCGCCCAATAGGTCTATCCGGATAAAGTTGTTAGCATTTCGCATGGCAAAGGCCTTCTCTCTGACCTCGGAAAGTGTATCAGAGGCATCCGTGGCACTTAATTGCAAATTACGGTAAGTATAGACTTCGTCCTTTGAATCGAGTACCACAAGCGGAATGGTGTTATTACCCTCAAGCACTTTAAGCACCAATTGCAAATCTGTATTCTCGTCGGCATTATTAAATGAGCGCATAGCCTCCGCCCACACTTCCATGTCGGCACGCTCACCCTCCTGCAAGTCACTAACCAAAGCATTAGACACCACAAGAGAAGCCACGGCAATGGCGACTGCCGACACCACAAGAAGTATCTTAATATGTCTGATTTTTTCCGTCCACTGCATAAACACAAACTATCAACTCAGTTTTTTCATCATTTAACTTGCAAGACCATCCGGAGTCTCATTCGAATCCTTCTTGAGAAACTCATTCTCGAATGCCTCCCGTCCGCATTCATAACCCTCTTCATACAAGGCAATGAGGCGGTTTATGTTGCGTTCCATACGTCCCACCTCAAGCCGTTTTTTAGGACGTATGGCTATAACCTTACCCTCTTCCTCCATCTGTTCCACCAATTGCAGCTGTTCGTTATACACGGCACAACGATGGCTCAATGCCTCACGCAGATGTGGAAAACGGTTGTAGATAAAACGAGGCACACGAATATCCTTTTCCGATTTTCGATACCCCTTGTTACGTGTCAACACAACCACATTTTTCTCATAGCCCTTCTCTATAGCGTGAAGCACGGGAATGGAATCCACTATACCCCCATCGAGCATGGGGATGTTGTCAACATAAATCACAGGGCACACATAAGGAAGACTGCTTGATGCCTGGCATATCCTGAGCAGACGGACAGGGTCGGAAGGCTCATGAAGATAGCACGCCTTACCTGTAAGGCAATCTGTCGTGACCATCTCGAAACAAGTTGGATTGGCGCGATAGGCATCATAATCGTAAGGCAATATGGTAGAAGGCATCTCGCCGAAGAGGAAGTTAAGGTCAAGGATGCTGTGCTGACGAGGCAGGAAACGAAGTCCGATGTATTTGTAGTCGCGCAGCATCTCAATATTGCTGGTGCGAGCCCTGCCTCGTTGACGGCTCATGAAAGAGAGTCCGTTGCAAGCTCCAGCCGAGACACCCACTACATACGGAAAATGAAGCCCAGCATCCAGGAAATAATCCAAGACACCACAAGTGAAGACGCCTCGCATACCTCCACCCTCTAAAACAAGGCCCATTTTTGTACAATCCAGCATACACAATGATTTTTTCTACGCAAAGATACATACTTTTCCAAATATTTTTGCTAAATTTGCGCAAATATTTACCTTATCATTCCAAAACAGCAATGTTATTCAGCAAACAAACCTATATCGACCGTCGTAAGACATTGAAAAATCGCGTGGGAAGTGGCCTCATCATCATCATGGGCAACAACGACTCTCCCATGAACTATCCTGCCAACGTGTACCGTTTTCGTCAGGACAGTAGTTTCCTTTATTTTTTCGCGCAGCAACGTGATGGACTGGTGGGTGTCATCGACTGTGACGAAGACAAGGAATACCTCTTCGGCAACGACATAGACATAGAAGACATTGTGTGGTTTGGCCAGGTGGACAGCGTGGCAGACATGGCCAGCCAGATTGGCGTAGCCCACAGCGCCCCCATGAGCCAACTGAAAGTGCTCGTGGACAAAGTCAAGAGCCAGGGGCGCAAGGTTCACTACCTCCCACCCTACCGCCACGACATCCAGATTCAGTTGATGGATCTTCTCAGCATTCACCCCAGCGAACAACGTGCCAAGGCTTCGGTGGAACTCATCAAGGCTGTGGTGGATCAGCGTGCGGTGAAGTCGGCCGACGAAATCATCGAGATAGAAAAAGCCTGTGCCATCGGCTACGAGATGCACACCACAGCCATGAAGCTTTGCAAACCCGGTGTCACCGAGCAATACATTGCTGGCATCATTGGTGGCATTGCCAGTGCCAAGGGTTGCATCACCAGCTTCCCCAGCATCTTATCTATGCACGGCGAGATTATGCATGGCTACCCCTCACCCCGTCCGCTCGAAGCTGGAAGACTGATGCTTTGCGACGCCGGCGCCGAGACCAACGACAACTATAGTAGCGACAACACACGCACTACCCCCATCAGCGGAAAGTTCGACTCACGTCAGCGCGACATTTACAACATCGTGGTGGAATGCCACGACCATGCGCTCAGCATTGCAGCACCAGGGGTAAAATGGTGGGACGTACATTTCAGCGTGGCACGCCTGATGACCGAACGGCTCAAGGAACTGGGGCTTATGAAGGGTAATACAGAGGAAGCTGTAAGAAATGGAGCCCATGCTATGTTCATGCCTCACGGCCTGGGTCACATGATGGGTATGGACGTACACGACATGGAGGGATTAGGACAGATATACGTAGGTTTTGACAACGAGGTGCGTCCTAACCTTGAGCAGTTCGGCACTAACTGTCTGCGCTGCGGACGTCGCCTGCAAGAAGGATGGGTCATGACCGACGAACCCGGCATCTACTTCATCCCTGCCCTTATTGACGAGTGGCGCGAGAAGGGTATCAACAAGGACTTCCTCAACTTTGACATGCTGGAGACCTACAAGGACTTCGGCGGCATCCGCATCGAGGACGACATCCTCATCACCAAGGAGGGTTGCCGATTACTGGGTAAGAACCGCATCCCCTACTACATCGATGAGGTGGAGGCTTTCGTGGCCGAGAACAACAAGTAAACCAACAACAGAGTGATGACGTAGCCAGACGAAAACTGCATGTAAGCAGCATTTTCTGACACGCATCCCTTCCATTAAGTAACGAAACAAAATAATAAAAACATAACGACAATGAAAAGATTCATTACCTTGGCAATGGCCACATTGGCCATCATGCCTTCATGGGCTCAGAATGCCGAAGAAAAAAAGGCTGACCCCAGCAAACCGGTGTTTACCACAGTGGTAGAGATTCCTATCACCAGCATCAAGAACCAAGCCAAATCTGGCACCTGCTGGAACTACTCTACCTTGTCATTCTTCGAGGCTGAGATTCTCAAGAAGTCGGGCAAGACATACGACCTCTGCGAGATGTTCGTCTGCAACAAGAACTATATGGACCGTGCTACCACGGTGGTGCGCATGCACGGTGACGCACAGTTCAGCCAAGGTGGTTCGGCCTATGACGTATTAGCCGTCCTCGAAAAGGATGGTATCTGTCCTGAGGAAGCTATGCCTCTGCCTGGCACTATGTATGGTGACACGCTGAACAACTTTGCCGAGTTCTTCAACGTAATGACTCCCTATGTTGAGGCTGTGGCTAAGAGTACAGCCAAAAACATCTCCAGCAAGACCTGGAAGAACGGCTTGCAAGGCATCCTCGACGCTTATCTGGGCAAGTGTCCTGAAACGTTTACCTACGAAGGCAAGACATACACCCCCCAGACTTTTGCCAAGAGTCTGGGACTGGATTGGAACGACTATGTGTCTATTACAAGCTACACACATCATCCCTTCTACAAAGAGTTTGCCGTAGAGGTACAGGACAATTGGCGTCAGCCCGGCTCATGGAACCTGCCCATCGATGAGATGGCACGTGTCATCGACGAGGCTGTTCGCAATGGTTACACTGTAGCCTGGGGTGGTGACGTATCTGACAAGGGTTTCACCCGTCAGGGTCTGGCCATGCTCTACGATGCTGAGGGTACTCCCACCGTGGCTGGTACCGACATGGACCGCTGGTTGGGTCTTTCCAAGACCGAGAAGCTGCAGAAGGTGGCTGACTTGGGCGTAAACGCAGCAGAGAAGACCCCCACACAGGAAATGCGTCAGGAGGAATTCGACAACTGGGAGCTGACCGATGACCACGGCATGCTGATCTACGGCATCGCTAAGGACCAGAACGGACGTGAATATTATATGGTAAAGAACTCTTGGGGCGATGCTGGCGAGTACAAAGGCATTTGGTACATGTCCAAAAACTTCATCGTAGCCAAGACGATGGACTTCATGGTCAACAAGAATGCCATTCCTAAGGACATCCGTAAGAAGTTGGGCATCTAGGTTATGAACTATCAGTGGAAATACCAAACACCTACTGAAGAACAACAAGAAACGGCAAAGACCCTGGCTCACGACCTTGGAATCAATCCTGCCTTGGGCTGGCTCCTAATGCGAAGGGGCATCACAAACCAGCAGGATGCCAAGCATTTCTTCCGTCCGCAACTCAACGAACTGCTCGACCCATTCTTGTTTAAGGACATGAGAAAGGCTGTGGAGCGACTCAACGAAGCGTTAGGCAAGAAAGAGCGCATCCTGGTGTATGGCGATTATGATGTGGATGGCTGTACTGCTGTCGCATTGGTCTATAAGTTCTTGCAACAGTTCTACTCCAATGTGGACTACTATATCCCCGACCGTAATGAGGAAGGGTATGGCGTTTCACATAAGGGGGTGGACTATGCCAAGGAAACGGATGTAAAACTCATCATCGTGCTTGACTGTGGCATCAAAGCTATCGAGGAGATTAGCTATGCCAAGTCACTAGGCATCGACTTTATCATCTGCGACCACCATGTGCCTGATGAGGAACTACCTCCCGCTGTGGCTATTCTCAATGCCAAGCGCGAGGACGGCACCTATCCTTACAAGGACCTGTCGGGATGTGGCGTGGGCTTCAAGTTCATGCAAGCTTTTGCCATGGATAATGGCATAGAGTTTGCACAGCTCATCCCGCTACTCGACCTCTGTGCCATCAGTATTGCTTCTGACATTGTGCCCATCTTGGGCGAGAACCGCATACTGGCCTACCACGGATTACGCCAGCTCAATGGCAATCCCAGCGTGGGCGTAAAAGCCATCCTTGATATCTGTGGATTGGGCGAGAAGGAGATTACGATGAACGACATCATCTTCAAGATAGGCCCTCGCATCAATGCTTCAGGACGTATGCAAAACGGAAAGATGGCTGTAGCATTACTGGTGGAGAAAGACCCTGTGCAGGCACTTCGCAAGGCCGAACTCATCAACGACTTCAACGAGCAACGCAAAGACTTGGACAAAGCCATGACCGAGGAGGCCAACAAGGTAGTAGAAAGTTTGGACAAGCAGAACGAGCCTCACTCCATAGTTATATATAATGAGGAGTGGCATCGTGGTCTCATTGGCATCGTGGCCTCACGCCTTACGGAAATCTATTTCCGTCCGGCAGTGGTACTCACACGCACCGACGATATCGCCACAGGCTCAGCACGCTCGGTCAGCGGGTTCGACATCTACAAAGCCATAGAAAGCTGCCGTGACATTCTTGAGAACTTCGGTGGACACACCTATGCGGCAGGGTTGTCGCTTAAGGTGGAGAACATTCCCGAGTTTAAGCGCCGCTTTGGGGAGTATGTGGAAAAACACATTACACAGGAGCAAATCAGCGCGCAACTCGACATTGAATACGCACTTAACTTCAAGGATATTAATCGCAAGTTCTTCAACGACCTCAAGCGATTCTATCCCTATGGTCCTAACAACCCTAAGCCCATATTCTGCTCATTGCAGGTTTATGACTATGGCACAAGTAAGGTGGTAGGACGTGAGCAGGAGCACATCAAGCTTGAACTGGTGGACAACAAGAGCAACAATGTCATGAACGGCATTGCCTTTGGACAGAGTTCACAGGTGCGATACATCAAGAGTAAGCAATCGTTCAGCATTGCCTACACCATTGAGGAGAATACGCACAAGCGCGGAGAAGTGCAACTGCAAATTGAGGACATCCGTCCATCAGAATAATTCCTCTCACCACGGGGGAGGGATAACCATATAGATTACTTTTATGGACGAGTCATGCAATATGCCCAATAAGACTAAGCCCCTCCCCCTCATCGGGGAGGTGGCCGAAAGCCAAAGAACAGTTCTTGCTGAGAAACTGCTTCATGAGCATTTTGGCTACGACTCTTTCCGTGGTATTCAACGAGAAATCATCGAAAGCATCATGTCAGGCAAAGATACGCTTGGCTTGATGCCTACCGGTGGTGGAAAGAGCATTACTTTTCAGATTCCTGCACTTGCCTGTCAAGGCACCTGTATCGTCGTTACCCCCCTCATTGCCCTGATGAAGGATCAGGTAAACCACTTACGCAAAAAGGGCATCAAGGCTACAGCGGTGTACACGGGAATGACACACGAGAAAGTCATTACCGCACTCGAGAACTGCATCCTTGGAGATTACAAACTACTTTACATCTCACCTGAACGTATCTGCAACGAACTCTTCCAAGCCAAACTGGCACACATGAATGTCAGTTTCATCTGTATCGACGAGGCTCATTGTATCTCACAATGGGGGTATGATTTCCGTCCCAGTTATCTACTGATAAAGCAGATACGTAAGATGGTGCCTCATGCACCTATTCTGGCGCTTACGGCTACTGCCACCCTTCCCGTCATCGATGACATCCAGCAGCAACTGGAGTTCAAGCAAAACAATGTCTTTCGCATGAGTTTTGAGCGAAAGAACCTTGCCTACATCGTGCAAAAGGCAGAAGAAAAGGAGAGTGCCATCAAACGTCTGCTCGACGAGAATGAGGGAAGTATCATCATCTACACACGCAATCGTCAGCAAACCAAGGAATATGCAGACAAAATCCTCTCATGGGGACATACGGCCATACACTACCATGCTGGTCTCAGCAATGCAGAGAAAGACGACCGACAAGCCAAATGGCAAGATGGGAAAATACGAATCATGGTATCAACCAATGCGTTCGGCATGGGTATCGACAAATCGGACGTACGTTTGGTTATCCATGCTGGTGTGCCCGACTCTGTCGAGGCTTACTTTCAGGAAGCAGGACGTGCTGGGCGTGACGGTGCCCCCGCAAGAGCCATACTACTTTACAACAGCACAGACATCAAGACGCTGAGACGACGCGTGGACGAAGCATTCCCTACCAAGGAGCAAATAAGGCAAATCTATCTGGAAGTTTGCTGCTACTACGAATTAGCCATTGGTTTTGGACAAGGCATGCGGAAGGAGTTCAACCTGCAAGACTTCTGTAGGAAGTTCCGCCACTTTCCCACCATGGTAGAAAGTGCATTGGGCATACTCACTAAATCGGGATACATAGAATACACCGATGCGGAGGAGGGAGCAAGCCGTATGATGATCAATGTCACACGCGACGAACTCTACCACATACCCGACACAGACAAACGTGCAGAAAACATATTGCAAGCCCTCTTTCGTCAATATTCTGGCTTGTTTGTGCATCTGGTCACCATCGACGAGTCACTCATAGCAAAGGCTACCTCGCTGACCATGGATGAAGTTTACCACGAACTCAAGGAACTCAACCATCGTGGCATTATCACCTTCATCCCTCGCAAAAACATTCCCCACATCACATTCACCCGTGAGCGACGAGACGCAGCAACAATACGTATACCCTATGAGGTGTACGAAGCACGAAGAGACAACCTACAAAAACGTATCGAAGCAATGATTGGCTATCTCACTGAGGACGATACTTGCCGCAGTTCTTATCTCCTATCCTATTTCGGAGAGAAGGATACGCACCCGTGCGGACAATGCGACATCTGTACAGAATATGACGAGACAGGCCATCCAGTAATGAATCTGCTCAGAAAGGTCGCATCCATTTTCTCCACGCACACCACGCCAAAACAAGAGCAATACGAAAAAGAATATGCCGACATCAAGCAAAGTCTGATTGCCCAGCTCAAAGAGGCAGGAAGCATACACCCATTCATGCTTGACTTTGACAACTACAATGAAGAAATTGTAAAAGACGTCATAAAGCAGATGAGTGATGATGGAGAGATAATAACCGATGATACCTTCCGCATCTCACTTTCCAAGGTTAATTAACATCTCCAGTTCCCCACCCTTTGTATCGTCTGATACTTAGGAAATTGGCTTTGAAGTTAAGGATAGTTATGAGAGAGTTAATGGTAGTAGTAAAAGTTAAGGGTAGATAGAGGAAGTTAAGGGTCGTTATGAGGAAAATACAGTTCTATAGGTGAAAACCTCAAGAAGCAAGACATACATCTTTAACTTCACGTATCATCCTCTTCTCGGTCGTGTCAACAATCTCTTAGCAAGACAATCGACATTTTGCTTCCAGTAACTTCCCTTAACTTCTTTACCCTCCTACAAAAAAGACAAACACTATGCGTCGATCGAGAAGCACCACAACCCGTGGATGTTACAGTAAGAGTAAACCGCAATCACATCATCAGAGATGAGGAAGAACGCTTCAGGAATACCATTGGGAAGAAGTCGTCGCATCTCAAAACCGCGGGAGGTTTCCAGACAGATAAAACAAATGTGGTGCTCTATGGTGGCAGGATGTGGCTTCTTGCCTACGCATACCTTCAACGTGCAATAATCCATTCTGAGAAGTGAGGGCAAATGGCTCTCCGTTGCTCCGTCGGTACTATTGGCACTTAGCTCTATCATCTCCTTGCCACAGCAATACGGGGTGATGGCGCTATCAACCACTTTCACAATAACATTGCCACACACGCTGCATTTATAAAACTTAATCATGGCTAATCAAAATTTAAAGTGAAACCTAAGCTATCCATATCTCGGCATTGTGAATCTTGGGACGCTCATACTTGCGCATGGACAGTTTGTTGTCCAACTGGAAAGCAAGACATGGGTTATCACGCGTCAAAAGGAATTGCTGCAACATTTCTTTGCAGTCCTGCTCCTCCTCCACTTGCTCGTTAACAAACCACGTAATAATGTTGATAGTGGCATAATCGTTCTGCCGATATGCTTCGTGTGCTATGGCATGAATCATCTCGGTAACCTTCTGCTCGTGCTTCAAGGCATCCTCAAACAAGCTGATAGATGATTCCCAATTGTGGCACACGCTCTGCATAGCATCAAGTTTAATGCGCTCACCTCTGGAAATCAAATAGTTTTGCAGTATGCGCGAATGATCCAACTCTTCACGAGCCTGCACATAAAACCAATTAGCTACTCCGCAGTTGCCCTTATGACGGGCATCAAGCGACATGGACAGATAATAGAATGCTGACCAAAGTTCAGCGTTGATCTGCTTGTTGATTAACTCACAAATTTCTTTAGTAATCATAATCGTCTCCTTTCTTTTTTATTAAATCGGAGGCAAAGGTATGCATAAATACGATTATAATTCTATATCTGCAAATCAACGTTACTATATGTCGATAAGATACGCTAATGAAAAAGAGGCATAAGCATAGTGTTTACTTAATCTTACCCCTCCACCATCATCTTCCAATAGGTATGGCCAAAGATGAAGAGGTCGCCGGCAGGCTTAAAACCTAATGTGGCATAGAGATGCTGGGCACGGGTGTTGATGGGATCGACAGCCAAGGTGACATGCAAACCCAACGAACAGCCCTCGGCAATGGCGTGTTGCAACAGGGCACGGCCAATGCCCTTGCCACGGAAGACGGGCATGACTGCCAAAGAGTCGAGGTAATACTCGCCGGGAATGGCCTCGTCCTCCATACCCGGGAACTCCACTCCCAGATGCTGACGGACAAGGTCCATGGTGACTTGTCGCATGGCATGGTAACGACTTCCATCATAGGCCGTTATCATACCTGCAGGAATACCGTCAACCTCGGCAATAATCGTGTTGCGCCATGAGTAGAGCACATCATCGCGCACACAGATGACACGCCCAAAGAGACGTATCTGCTCTTCGGGCGTATCTTCGTATAACATGGCCATGTGAAACCCTCGCGCTATGAAGAGTGCATCGTCCACATTGGCCGGTCGAAAACGGAGAATCATGACTTCCTTTTCTGTGATGAAAAGAATTACAAATTCAGATTAAAGC
Source organism: Bacteroidaceae bacterium (assembly GCA_024401185.1). Classification (GTDB taxonomy): domain Bacteria; phylum Bacteroidota; class Bacteroidia; order Bacteroidales; family Bacteroidaceae; genus Physcousia. Next base: position 19,665 of record JAKSLO010000019.1, read on the forward strand.
CGATGGCAACCACATCATTCTTGCGGCTGTAAACGTCGGTCTTCAAACCGCCGAGGGTGGTAACGGTGCGATCGCCATAGAAGGTGTGCATGTAACCCAGGTCGATGTCGAAACGGTCGGTAGCCTTGATGCGGAAGCCAAAGCCCACCATGTGGTTGGAGAGGTTGAAGCTGAGATCGTTCATGTACTCGTCCGACAGACCGTACTGAGTTGTCTGCCATGAGGCACTAACTGCCACACGCTTGGCAAGGCTGTACTCTACAGAGGCATTGAGCTCCCATGTGTTATGGTCGATAAGATCCTGTTTGTCACCATATTTCTTAGCACTCTTATCAAAATACACGTTGTAGCCAGCACCCATGCGAAGCTTCTCGTTGGGAGTGTACATAGTACCCAATGACAAGATGCCAGGAATGTCCTCGCGCACCTTTGCATCGTCGGCAAACTGACCCAGCACGTTGCCTGGCTGAGCAGACTGCAGCTTGGCAAAGTCGTTCATCTCGGTCTTGTTCTTGAGGTTCATCTTAGTGGGAGCCTCAAATTTCGCCGCAAAGTTCCACTGGTCGTTCACCTTGTAGTCGATGCCAATGATAGGGGTCACGCCAAAGCTCGTCTGGTCAGCGTTCATGGTCAGCGTATTGTCGCCCAACTTCTGTGCACCAGTACCTCCACCGGTCATGTCAGCACCCATCAATGCCTTGGTGGGAACAGAATAGCTGTAAGTAAAATTCGCTACTACATCCTGCACATATCCATAGTAGTTGCAAGTGGCATACACGCCGCGCACACCCACAAAAGCCGACATATTGTCGCTGAACTTATAAGCAGCACCCAGTTGCAAACCGAAATAGTAACTGCGACCGCGCATGAAAGCATCGAGAGAGTAGCCAGTCATAGCGCTGTTAAAGGTACCTTTGTCCACAATACCGCCAGCCATGTCAGAAGGCACACCTGCCTTCAACAGGCCATCGAGAACCGTATTCTTGACCATATTGTTCACCATGCCGGGCAACTGCTGTGCAATGGTGCTGCTGTAGAGAGTCTCGAACGAACCCAATCCCTTGTCAAACTCGCACTTGCCGCCACCACCGGTAAGGGCAAAATGACCGCTGAAGCTCCACTTGTCCTTGTTGTATGCCACAGTGAGCGAGGGAATCACAGGAGCAAGAGCCTTGCCCTTGAACTCATGAGTAGCGTTCTGGTTTTGGGTATTCAAAGCGAAGTAAGGGAAAGTCGTTAAGATATTGCGCTGCTGAATTGCAGTCTGACTGTTAAGGCTCAAGTGCCAGCCATTACCCAGAAAAGCGCCACCCGCAGGATTGGCGTAGATGCCAGCAATGTCGATAAGACCATTCTGAGCCATGTAGCGCAAGAATGCCGCATTCTGATTGGAGTTTGTGAGCAGGCCGCCTGCCTGTGCCGTCATAGCTCCAAAAGCAAGGAGAGCTGCCGAAATAACAATTTTTTTCTTCATAAAGTACGATTATTAAACAATTTAAACCTTATTACTCTACATCCCGACATTGTTCTATTTTGTCGAAGATATGTTCTATTTCGACGCAAAGTTAGCACTTTCTGCAAAAACATGCAAACTTTTTGAAGAAAAATGCACAGTAAGCATGCAAAATGTGCAAAACAAGACTGTCCGTAATATTCCCCACGAAGGCAAGCATGGTCATTTCGCCCGCAGGAGTACTTCTAAGAGGCTCCTATGTGCGCCCTACTTTGACACAATTGGCTTACGTCTGGCTTACGTGTTTTTACGTAAGCCAGACGTAAGCCAATTGTGTGCAGAGAGTGTTCTGGTAGGAGGCTGACAGAACACTCTGGCTCTTTTATCCCCAGTTCATCGGGCATGATGCACGCTTCAGCCCGTCTGTATAAGGCAAAAAATACAAAAAATACAAGTCAAAACTCCCGAAGTTACGATTTCATCATTACTAAAATTTGGATAATCGCATAATTATAAGTACCTTTGCACCCAAATTTGAAATAACTAAAATAAAATATGTTTGATAATCTAAGCGAGAGACTTGAACGATCCTTCAAGATTCTGAAGGGTGAGGGAAAGATTACCGAGATCAATGTAGCAGAAACACTTAAGGATGTGCGCCGTGCATTGCTTGATGCCGACGTAAACTACAAAGTGGCTAAGGAGTTTACCGACACGGTAAAGAAGAAGGCTTTGGGCCAGAACGTGCTTACTGCCGTGAAGCCCAGTCAGCTGATGGTGAAGATTGTTCACGACGAGCTGGCCGACCTGATGGGTGGCGACACCGCAGAGCTGAACCTTCCCGGCCGTACAGGCGACCCCACCATCATCCTCATGGCAGGTCTTAACGGTTCGGGTAAGACTACCTTTACCGGCAAGCTGGCCAAGATGCTGAAGGAGAAGAAGGCTAAGAATCCTCTTGTGGCTGCCTGCGACACCTTCCGTCCTGCCGCTATGGAGCAGCTGAAGGTGCTGGCCGACCAGGTGGGTGTGCCCTGCTACCTTGAGATGGGTGCTACCGATCCCGTCAAGGTGGCTCTCAACGCCATCCAGGAGGCACGCGCCAAAGCCAACGATGTGGTCATCGTCGATACCGCTGGTCGTCTGGCCATCGACGAGGAACTGATGCAGCAGATTCAGGACATCCGCGATGCCATCCATCCTCACGAAATCTTGTTCGTAGTAGATGCCATGACGGGTCAGGATGCCGTCAACACCGCCAAGGAGTTCAACGACCGCCTCGACTACACGGGCGTAGTGCTCACCAAACTGGATGGTGACACGCGCGGTGGTGCTGCGCTCTCTATCCGCACCGTAGTGAACAAGCCCATCAAGTTCGTCGGAACAGGCGAGAAGATGGATGCCATCGATCCATTCCACCCCACCCGTATGGCCGACCGCATCCTGGGCATGGGCGACATCGTGTCGTTGGTAGAGAAGGCACAGGAGCAATATGACGAGAAGGAGGCGAAGCGCCTTGAGGCACGTCTGCGCAAGAACAAGTTCGACTTCAACGACTTCTACCAGCAGATTCAGCAGATCAAGAAGATGGGTAACATCAAGGATCTGGCAAGCATGATTCCCGGTGTGGGCAAGGCCCTCAAGAACATCGACATCGACGACAATGCCTTCAAGGGCATCGAGGCCATCATTCTCTCCATGACTCCCAAGGAGCGCGAGAATCCAGGTCTGCTCAACACCAGTCGCCGTCAGCGCATCGCCAAGGGTTCGGGCACCAACATCCAGGAGGTGAACCGCCTCATCAAGCAGTTCGACCAGACACGTCAGATGATGAAGATGGTTACCGACAAGAGCAAGATGCAACAGATGGCTGCCATGATGAAGATGAAGGGCGGCATGCCTGGTATGCCAGGTATGCCAGGTATGCCAGGCGCGAAATAAAGCCTCTCCCCCTACCCCTCCCCCAATAGGGAGGGGAGTTTAGTTAGACGAAACTCTCATTACGGTTATAGAAAATGGGGAAATTCTGGTATCAGACAGCATCACCTGACAGGTATAGCCTACTAAAGGAATATGCCAAGAAAAACCGGGAAAATGCGACAGAGGCAGAAGAATACCTTTGGACATTCCTCGACAGGAAGAGTACGGGACACAAATGGAGGAGACAACATATCATTGGCGATTACATAGCTGACTTTGTCTGTCTAAAGGAAAGACTCATCATCGAGGTAGATGGCGCTTACCATCTCGAGCATGAACAGCAACAAGACGACGAGATGCGCACAAGGGCGCTCGAAGCAATGGGCTTTCACGTCATACGATTCACCAACGAAGAGGTGATGACCGACCTCGTAGGTGTGCTCGAACAAATAAACAATGTAATTGAAGAATACAATTAATCAAAAAGATAAAACTATGGGAAATAACAACCCTGCAAATGTATCTGCTCCCCTCCCTACGGGGGAGGGGCTGGGGAAAGGGCCTCAGCTGATAGACGGAAAAGCAACGGCCGCTACCATCAAGGCCGAGATTAAAGAGAAAGTGGAGCAGATTGTCGCCAATGGCGGCCGTCGTCCACACCTCGTAGCCATCCTCGTGGGTCACGACGGTGGCAGCGAGACCTACGTCAAGAATAAGGTACTCGCGTGCGAGGCATGCGGTTTCAAGAGCACCCTCATTCGATATGAGGACGACATCACCGAGGAGGCACTCCTGCAGAAGGTGGACGAGCTCAACAAGGACGAGGAGGTGGATGGCTTCATCGTACAGCTCCCCCTACCCAAGCACATCGATGAGCAACGCATCAACGAGGCCATCGACTGGAGCAAGGATGTGGACGGTTTCACTCCTGTCAACGTAGGCCGCATGGCACTCGGTTTGCCCAGCTACGTAAGCGCCACTCCCAAGGGCATCCTGGAGTTGCTGCGTCGCTACAACATTCCTACCAGCGGTAAGAAGTGCGTCATCCTTGGCCGCAGCAACATCGTAGGCAAGCCCATGGCACAACTTATGATGCAGAAGCAGTATGGCGATAGCACCGTAGTGGTATGCCACAGCCATAGTGCACAGCTCAAGGAGGAATGTCTCAGCGCCGACATCATCGTAGCAGCTATCGGTCGTCCCGACTTCCTCACCGCCGACATGGTGAAGCCGGGTGCTACCGTCATCGACGTAGGTACCACGCGCGTACCCGATGCCACACGTAAGAACGGCTTCCGCCTCAATGGCGACGTCAAATTCGACGAGGTAGCTCCCAAGTGCGCATACATCACTCCCGTTCCCGGAGGTGTAGGCCCCATGACCATCTGCATGCTCATGTCCAACACCCTTCAGGCATACGAGCAGAAGTTCTGCAAGTAACAGAGAGGAGTAAAACACAACCCGGACAAACAATTAACAACAAGGAAACACAAGGCAAAACCATGCGTCAACCTGTTGTTAATTGTTTGTTTTTTATTACAATCAGGTTTTTCCACAGCGAAAACGAAAAATAATCTGCAAAAAGTTTGGTGATTTCAGATTATTGTCGTACCTTTGCACTCGCAAAAGAGAAACAGCAACCCTGCAAGACCTTTTGCAGCTCTACATGGTGACTATAGTTCAGTTGGTTAGAGCGTCAGATTGTGGTTCTGAATGTCGTGGGTTCGAGTCCCACTAGTCACCCAAGGAAATCCTCACAGCAATGTGAGGATTTCTTGTTTTTATGCAATGATGCTTTTGTCTAACTGCCGGCATCTACCAAAGCCTATACCCAAGATTCTAGGCTCAGTCCGAAAAGCCGGTTGCATTTTTCTCTTATCTGGGGCAGCGAACATCTCGGGGCAGAGGATATTTCGGGCTGGTGAGCATTGCGGATCAAGAATAAAGTGTACAGGTCCAAAAACTGAGCTGAATGCCGGGATAGAGTCAGAGAAACTCAGAATTTGCATTTAATCGCAAAAAAAAACAAAAAAAAGACAATGCCCGACGTTACCTTTCGGCGACTAAACTTGTTATTATGGTGAATCGGTTCAGAAAAATAACAAGTCAAACAATAAAAAAACAAAATTATGAGCGAAAATTTTTATTTAATTCAAAAATTCATAAATGTTCTTGTTCCAATAGGCGTTTGTGTGGTGCTTCCAGTAATCATTGTAAAGTTGATTACACGTGCAAGAATCAATCGTGACAATATGCGAAAGGAAATAATCCTTGCTGCCATGGAGAAGAACGCTGATGTGGATATTGAGGATATGATGAAGAAAATGAATGGGCAAAAGAAACTGCTTAAGACTGCACTACTCAACAAATTGCTCTTGGGAAGCATCTTCACCATCTTCAGTATCTTAGTGTTTGTGGCTATGGCTGTAAACATGTGTTTTAAGGGATTTAACGAAAACATGTTTATTTCACTCTCGGTTATTGCAGTTCCATCTCTTGCTATTGGTGCAGCATTCCTCATAAACTACTTCTTAGGCAAAAAGATGCTTGCCAAGGAGATGGAGGCTGAAGAACAAGCTAAGTTATCAGAGAAGTCGTGACACGCGAGCAGTTCATAACACTTGTAAGGGAAGAGCAGGAGGCACTACGAGGTTTCTTGCTCGCTCTCTGCGGAGGCAACAAAGACGATGCCGACGACATAGCTCAGGACACTCTGGTGAAAGCCTATCTGTCCTCATCAGGCTATCAGGAAAAAGGACGGTTCCGGTCGTGGCTGTTCAAGATTGCACACCACACATTCCTCAACCACGTTGCCAGCCAACGTACCTTCGACAGCATAGACGAGGCGAGAATGGCGGTGGGAACCATGGACGCAGATGCAGGTTATGCTTATCAAGATCTCTACCTGGCTCTTACCACATTGCCTCCCAAGGAAAGGTCTGCAATCGCACTTTTCTATCTAAACGACTATTCCGTCAAGGAGATAGCCAAAATGACAGACACCAACGAAGGAGCAGTAAAAATGCAACTTACCCGAGGACGTGACAAACTAAAATCAAGATTAAAACTATGATAAAGGACAAAGCACTTGAGGACTTGTTCCTCGCCCAGAAACCTGTATTCGACGACCAAGATGCATTTATGCAAAAACTCGAACGCAAAATGCAAGCTGTGGAGTACCTCAAACAGTATGAAGAGGCTAAACTTCGTCGCTACAAATATGCAATGATAGCTACCTTTGTCATGGGTCTTCTTTCGGGAGGAGCCTTACTTACCTTCATGCTCAACACGCCTATGGACGAACCTCTTTTCACATTCAATGTCACGTCTGGTTTTCTCCTTGGAATACAGCAAAACTCACGTCTCATTGTTTCAATCGCTTTAATGCTGTTCATGACCTTTGGCATTATTAGCATTGTAAACAACATACTCGATCTCACCTTACGGAAAAAGGAAACCATCTCACCTCACACAAAGTGAAAAAGCAGAAAGAAGATAAGCCTGACACCGATTTTGACTTGCAAAAAGTGTCAGGCTTATCTTTTTTCTAAGAATGGGAGCACGGGAATATGAACATGCCCCCACCTTTTTCACTTGCAAAAAGTGTCAGGCTTATCCTTTTTCCAGAGAATGGGAGCACGGGAATATGAACATGCCCCCACCATTTTGACTTGTTTTACTTCTTTGCCTGAAGGCGAATGACGGCGAAGGCATAGGGAGGAAGGTGATAGTCGAAACGGCTATCTACTGCCACGGTACTCGTAGTGGGCTTGAGGTCACGCTGGTCATAGTTTCCACTAAGGATGCTTACCTGAGCCTCATCCTGATAGCCCTCAATGCTACCAAGGTCTGTCTGGACGGTATTCTTCACAGGAAGGGCATTCACCAACTTGATGATGATGTCACCCGTGGACTTGTCCTTCACCACGCTCGAACCTACTCGCTCTGCCACCTGCGCAGGTTGTACGCTGCGGTCGGCATAGATGTAGGCATCGCCCGCATTCTGCCCGGCAAGTGCCTGCACCCAGTAATTGACGGTGGGGAGTACCTCCTTGCTGTTGAAGTAGATAAGGTCGGGGTTCCATTGCGTATGGCCGTGCTTTGCCAGCAGAGGTGCGTAGCTGGACATAACCACCACGTCGCCGTTGCGCTCCAACTGCGTCACGTGCATGGCCTCTGCCAGGGCATTCTCCATGCGGTTGCCACGACTGGCCCATTCACCCAGATACACCTTGGTGCCACTACGTGGATAGCGGTCGTAGAAGTCCTCGTTGTGGAAGTACCATCCAGGATTGTTGTAGTAGTGCTCATCGACAATGGGCACATCAAGCTGTCGGGCATGCTTCCAGCCAAACTCATAGTCGCTACCCTCCCAGAAGGGTCCTACCGTACCTACAACAGTAATCTCGGGATGTGCCTTCGTCACGCCCTCATACAGGAAGTCGAAACGCTCATTGAAGACGTCACCCAACAGGTCTTCGTTACCTATGCCCAGATACTTCAGGTTAAATGGCTTGGGGTGACCCGCCTTGGCACGCATGGCAGCCAGAGGACTCTTCTTGGCATCGCCATTGGCCCACTCTATGAGGTCGAGAAGCTCTTGCAGATAGCTCTCCATGGTGAGTGGCTTACCGTTGTAGGTATAGGGGGATGGCTTACCCTTCAGGTCCTTCTCGAAGGGGATGCCGCCTTGCTGACCATTACCACCTTTGTGTGAGTTCTGACAGGGCACACCGGCTGCCAGCACGGGCAACGGTTCGGCTCCCAGATCCTCACAGAACACAAAGTACTCATAGAAACCAAGTCCACGCGTCTGGTGGTAGTTCCAGATATTGAAGTCTGGCTGACGTTCCCAGAGTTCGCCCACAGTAGCTTGCCAATGGTAGATGTTGTCGATGCCCTGTCCATGGCTCAGACAGCCACCAGGGAATCGTACGAACCTTGGATGCATGGCCTCAATCGTCTCTGCCAAGTCCTTGCGCAATCCGTTCTTATGTCCCTTATAGGTGTCTTGTGGAAACAAGCTCACCATGTCCACGTCCACGGTACCCGTCTGCAGGGGTTCGATGTGCAGTACGGCCTTGTCGGCTGAGGCTGAGGCTGAGAGCACGCACTTCTGCTGCTTCCATGCCGTGGTGGCTGAGAACGTATGACTGGCGAGAATCTTGCCATCGCTCACCAGACTTACCTTCACCTTACCCTTTCCACGCAGAAAGAGGGATAGGTCATAACGTGCCTTGGCTTGCAGCACAATGCCTTCCCAACCAGGATTGGTGAGATGGGCTCCCACCTCGTTGGTAGTGAGACGGGCATAATGTGCGTTGTGAGGATGGATGGGTGTGTCTGTCTCAATGCTCATGGCAGTACCCGTACCTTCCATTTTCCAGTTTGTGTCAGCCTTCCAACCGCCGTGGTCGTTGGCATTATACTCGAAGTCGCGGTTCTCTATCATCTCGGCATACAAGCCGCCATCGGCGCTGTAGTTGATGTCCTCAAAGAAGATGCCGAAGAGGTTGGGTGAGATATCCTTGCTATCGTCGAGTCGTACCTTGATTGACGTATTGACCTGCTCTACTTTGGCATAGCGCTGCTGGTCGTCCCTCATACTCTCGTTGTGCTGCTGCTCACGCCAGCGCGAGGCCTCTACCTTCTGACGCAGGTTCTTTACCACCTCCCATGGCACACGCACTATGTTCGTGGCTTGCTGCATGCGAGCCTTCATACCTTCCCATTGTTCCTTGGGGATGCGTGGATAGTTCTGTGGCTTCCATAGCCATAGGTCTTCGCTCTCGGTCACAGCGAGTTCTGCCACATTAGGATTAGGCACAAACTCACAATGGAACTTGCCGTCTTGATACGTGAGTGTGGGGGTGTACATTTTCTTCTCGCTACCCCAGGTGCCATAGTCGCTGGTAAAGAGGTTGCGGTCGATGTTGACCCACGTCTTCATGTCGCTACTATAGGCTATGCGGAGTCCGTCCTTTGGCGAAGGGCAATAAGCCTTGATGTACACAGAATCTGTTTGTTGGGCGGATGCGCATACGCTTACCGCCATCAAGGAAAGAGTAGAAACTAATGTCTTGAAATGAATCATAAGTATTTGGTTAGTTTATGGAAGTTTTTTATCTGGCACCGTCACCCTTCGGATTCCTATTCTTTTACATCCAAACGAGAAAAATGCCCCAAAACACACGTTTTCCTCAGCCAAAATCCTTCGGGTTAATAACGGGTTGATAACGGGATGACATCGGGTTGATGTCGGGAAGGCATCTGGAAAGAAAAAAGAATACAATCCCGTTGTGCAAGAAGTGGGAATGGGGTTGATTATTTCTTCTTGAACATTTCGAGTATCAGAAGGAAGAGGACGACGGCCACAACGATGTCCACGATGTTCCAGATGGCACGGCCCAAAGCTATCTTGAAGAAGGGTTGGAAAAGGAGTGCCAATCCGGCAAACACAAAGCCCATGCCGTCACGGTTCTGCTTGAAGTAGTCGTACGACAGGTACGCAAATGCCACAGCCGACACGATTCTGACCAACTGATACAATCCGTAGGGAAGGTCGGCCAAGCACACCAGCAACAGGATGGCTATCACGAACTTAACTATAGGAGATAAATTTTTCATATTTTTGCTTTTGAAGTCAACAAGACAATCTCGCTGTGCGAGAAGTGAAAAGAAGGCTTTACGAAATTTACCCAACCTCCTAAATCTTATTCTCTATTTATATAACAAGTTTGTTATTTCAACATTGCTCTTATTCCCCCTCGGGGGTTAGGGGGGGGTACTATCTTCTTAGATGCCAAGCTTCTTGCGGAGCTGGGTGGGAAGGGCGTCCTTGTGCAACATGACGTAGATAGTCTTGCCACGCACGTAGCTCTCAGACATGTTGAGGTAGCCCCCCATGTCGTTGCTGCCCTCGCCCCACGAGTTCTTGGTGACGTAATACTTTGTTCCGTTCTGGTCGGTCACAATGCCGGTAATGTGCATGAGGTGATCGTCGGTGGTGACAAAGTGCTCATAGCCTAACTGTCGCAACTCCTGCGTGACGTGCACTTCAGGACAGGGTGCCTTGAACTTGTAGGCTTCTTCCTGACGCTGCTGAGGCGTGAGATTCTCCCAGCGGGCACGGTCGGTGCCAGAGAGGTCGTCAACCTTCTGCGTCTCAGGGATGATGGCTACGCCATTGCTATGAGAGAAGCCTCTCTCGCTGACATCGCCATCCCAGCATACGGTATAACCCTTGTTGAGGGCATGGTCAATCACCTCCATCATCTCGTCCAGGGGCACGTTATACTGAAGGGCATGCTCCCAGTTGTCGGGAACCTCGAGCGAGAAGGGTTGATAGAAGGGTTTGTGACTGAAGCTGGTAATCTCGACATAGTCGTCCATATTAAGTCCAAGGCTGGAGGCAAAGCTCTGTGGAGTGTACGTCTTGCCCTGATAGGTGAACGACTGGGGCAAGGTACCGAGGTAGGTGTCGAAGACACTGTTGAGTATTTTATAGTACTCGGTCGAACGGTGCTTATCGTTCATCGCCACATCAGCGATGGCCTTGACAAACATCGCCATCTCACGATGGTTGTGACGCTCAGAGTCGTAGTTGATGCCATGGTACACCTCTTCGGGCACAATACCTACCTGTCGATAGGCATTCATCCAGGTGTGCGAGAGGCTACCCTCGCCCATGTTGCCGTTGCCACGACGCAGGAAGTTGTCATCTGCCTGGTTGATGTACTTCTGTCGCACGATGAACATCTCTGAGAGGTCGTGCTCACCCTTGCCCATACGGAGCAGTTCGGCCTCCATGAACGAGGTGGTGGCAAAGCACCAGCAGGTTCCGGTAGAGGCTTGATCCTTAACCGAGGTAACGGGAATCGACTTGACGGTGCGGAACTGATAGCCATCATCCTTTGCAGCCATGTGGCCGGCTCCTAAAAAGAGGAGGGCCGATATGAGTATCTTCTTCATCTGTTGTTTTTTTAAACCTCTACTTTGCCATCTTGTAGATGTTGACCATATCGTCGCGCTTCAACTCCATGAGGCCGCCGATGGTGCTGGTTCCGCCATTGCTGCACTTGTCGGCCATCTCCTCAATCTCAGCATCGGTGATGTCACGGCCAATGAGATCGTGGATGTTGGTAGGCATGCCAATGCTCTGGAAGAATGCCTCCATGGCCTGAATACCTGCCTCGGCCAACTCCTCGGTGGTTTGCGACATGAGGGGTACACCCATCACATTCACGGCAAAACGGGCAAAGCGGTTCATGTTCTCGCCACGGGTATAGCGTGCCCAACTGCCCCACAAAGCTGCCAAACCGGCGCCATGACTCACGTCGAACATACCCGAGAGTTCGTGCTCCAGGTTGTGAGTGGCCCAGTCGCCCGTAGTACCGCAACCGGTTAGGTCGTTGTGAGCCAAACTGCCTGCCCACATAATCTGTGCGCGACTGTCATAGTCGTTGGGGTTCTTCATCACCTTGTGAGCCTCTACCATGATGGTACGCAGAAGGGCCTCTGCGATGCTGTCGGTCACCTCCATATCATCGTCCACCGAGAAGTAGCGCTCAAACGTGTGCATCATCATGTCGGTCACACCACAAGCCGTCTGCCAGGCAGGAAGGGTGCAGGTGTACTCGGGATTCATGATGGCAAACTTGCAACGGAACTCATCCACACAGTAGTCCTTCTTGAGCCAGCCCTCCTCGTTGGTGATGACAGAGCCGTCGCTCATCTCACTACCGGCAGCGGGGATGGTGAGGATGCAACCGATGGGCATGTATTGGGTGGCATGGGCTTTCTTGAGATAAAGGTCCCACACGTCACCTTCGAAATAGCGACCCGAACTGATGGCCTTGCAGGAGTCGATAACCGAACCGCCACCTACGGCCAGCAGAAAGTCGATGCCCTCCTGCTTGCAAAGCTCTATGCCCTCACGAACCTTGCTGACACGTGGATTGGGTACTACTCCACCCAACTTGACATAAGCGATGCCTGCATCCTGAAGAGACGCCTCAACCTTGCCCAGCAAGCCCGACTTCTCGGCACTCTGGCCACCATAGTGCAACAGCACTTTGGTTCCGCCAAACTCCTTGACGAGATCTGCTACTTTGTTTTCTGTGTCCTTACCGAACATCACCTTCGTGGGTGCGTAATACTTAAAGTTTTTCATAATTAAAAGGGTTGTTTATTAAAAAGATCAATTTAGAGGATACAACCTAATAATGACCAAACGTAGAAATGACTAGAACTTCTACAACATCATCATTGATTTGATACACGAGACGATGTTCGCGTGTTATTCTACGCGACCACGTTTCTTCTTTATAGTGCCTCAGTTGTTCACATTGCCCGGTTCCCGTACGCGGATGTTCGACCAACTCTAAAAGAAGTTCCTTAACTTAGCAACTGCTTGAGGCGCTTTCTTCTGCAAAAGACGCAAATCGTCTTGCGCCTTATTAGAGAACACTAGTCTGTACATAACAGTCTATCTACAAACTGATCAGTAGTCTCACCTTCATTCATGGCAATCCTATTCCCCGCCTTTGCCGAAGCTATCGATTCATCAAGCTTAGCAAAGAATTCTTCTTCTGTCATTTTCACTTTAGGCTTGCATTCCGTCTTAAGAGACTCTTCAAGACGCTTTGCCAAAGTACGTTTTACAGTTTTGCTTTGACCCTGTATTAAAGCCCACAAGGCATCAACAGGACTGACAACCTGAGCATCGCTTGTATTCATAAGAGTATGTTTTTATATTGCTACTTGCAAAGATACGTGTTTTCTGCCATATCTCCAAATAATATGATGGAAAAGGCAAAAATATGATGTCAGGCGGACAAGAAAGTCAGTATTTTTTCTTGTATTCCATACACATCCCGATACATTCCCGATAGATGCCCGATACATTCCCGATATGTTCGCGTGATATCTGACAAGGCAAAAAAGGCTAAAATGCCGATGAAAATGGCATTTTGGCGCAGAAAGCGCTCACAATAATGTAAAGTATATTTATGCAAACGCTTACGATGTCGTTGGAACAGATAACAGATAACAGTTAAACAAAAACGGAAAAACAGGGTAAAAGTAGATTATATAATATTTATCCTAAATTCCGCAACACTTTAATTTAACATTATTTATAAATACCGAAACCTTTGAGTAATTTTCAATCAAAATTAACAGTTCGTTACCTATAAAGTTGCCAATTTTACAATATTAATTCAAAAATCATACTTATAGATAGTATAAAGTGATGAAT
>JAKSLO010000002.1 GCA_024401185.1 Bacteroidaceae bacterium
TCGTGATGAAAGTATTTGTCCATCGTGATGAAAGTATTTGTCCATCGTGATGAAAACATTTACCCAGTGTGGTGAAGATTGATGTAAATGCCTGTTAAAAAAACTCAATACCATGGCTAAGATTGCAGATTATATAGAAAGGATAGAGATTGACTCGTTATGGAACGGCAAGAAGCACGTAGTGTGGAACCTGCGTCCCGGCATCAACATACTGAGCGGTGTGAACGGAGTGGGCAAGAGTACTATTCTGCGCAAAGTGGTAAACCATTTGCTGATGACGAATAAGACCGACCGTGATGGCTCGGATGTGAAACTCGCTTTTGGCCCTGATGGCGGCACGTCGGTTCGCTTCGACATCATTCGCAGTTTCGACCGTCCCGTGCTTCGCAGCGAGGTGCTCGACCAGATTGTGGATATCAAGATAAGCACCGAACTGGATCTGCAGCTTTACCAGTTGCAGCGTCGATACCTTGACTATCAGGTAAATGCCAGCAACCGCATTGTGGAGCTTTTCACTAAGGGTGACCCGCAGGCACAGCAGAAGGCACAGGAGATTGCCAGCGAGAAGGCGCACTTCCAGGACGTAGTAGACAGCCTTTTCTCGGAAACCGGCAAAAAGATTGACCGCAACAGCAACGAGATCTTCTTCAACCAAATGGACGAACAGCTGTCGCCCTATAAGCTCTCCAGTGGCGAGAAGCAGATGCTCATCATCCTGCTTACCACGCTCGTAGAGAACAAGCAACCCTATGTCATCTTCATGGACGAACCCGAGATAAGTCTGCACATTGACTGGCAGCAGCGACTCGTGGCACTGGTGCGCGACCTCAATCCCAATGCTCAGGTCATCCTCACCACACACTCGCCTGCCGTCATCATGGATGGGTGGACGGATTGCGTAACCGACGTGGAAGACATTGTGGACAACGAATAAAAACCCGTAATATTCACACTCTCGTGGCAAAGCGACTTACCGACAACATAAGTTCATCATATATTGAGGCAGCCAACCGCTTGAAACCCAAATGCAAAGGACGTAGGGTGGTAGCGTATGTGGAGAGCTACGATGACGTGCTCTTCTGGCGTAGCGTGCTTGAAGAGTTCGAAACACCAGAATTGCGCTTTGAGGTAATGCTGCCTTCGCGCAACTCGTTGGCAAAGGGCAAAAAGCTTGCCATGGGGCACGACTTGGGAGAAGGACTTATTGCCTGTGTGGATGCCGACTATGACTTTCTGATGCAGGGGCGCACGGAAGCCTCACAGCAACTGTTGTCAAGTCCTTACGTCTTTCATACCTACGTCTATGCCATCGAGAGCTACCAATGCTATGCTCCAGGGTTGCACAGCGCATGCGTAATGGCTACGCTCAACGACCGCGAAATTGTGGATCTTGAAGAGTTCATGCGGCAATACTCCGTCATTGTGTGGCCTTTGTTGGTATGGAGTGTGTGGCTTTACCGCCATGGTCATTACAAGCAGTTCTCCATCATGGACATGGCCAATGAGGTGGGATATCACGATATTAATACCTACCACCCAGAGGAGACGATAGAGTATGTGCGTCGCCACGTAAACAAGACGGTGGCATGGATGCAACGTAACTTTCCTGAAGCTAAGAAGGCATACGACCCCCTCATGCAAGAATTGCTGTCGTTGGGACTTACGCCCGAAACGGCTTACATGTACATTCAGGGACATACCCTCTTCGACAACGTGGTGCTGCCCCTACTGAACCCCATCTGTACCGTGTTACGCCGTGAACGTGAAAACGAGATAAAGCGCCTTGCCTGCCATGAGAAGCAGCGTCAGAATGAACTTTCTTGCTATCAGCATAGTGTGTCTCCCATCGATATGATGTTGAAAAAGGGCACAAAGTTTCGTGAGTCGGAACCCTATGCCCGTTTGAAGGAAGACTTGCAGAAGTTCGTGGATAGCCTCTTGCAAGAACCTATGAATAAAGTAGGTTAGGGTATTTAACAAGGAGATGCACTAACAAGGAGATACATTAAGTTGATAAAGTTGTATCTCTCCGCATGGAGAATGTAATTGTGGGTCCTTATTGGGCTTAGATTCCTCACATCCGTTCGAAAGGGCCGCATTGTACCAAATGGTATTCTTCGCCTTTTTTGTACATGAGTTCTCATAATCGCACTTGCCGCATGTCTTATGTACTCATACAACAGCGATTACAAGTAGTGAATTGAGCTTCGTAAGTACCTCACGTATTCTTTGTGTGGCGGTGCTATTGCTCTTTGCGCGTGGTATGGGTACTCACTGTGGGCAGCATCCGCTATTTCTTGCTATACTGCCACACGGCAAGGAAGAACCACACCAGCAACAGCAGTTGGAAGACAATGCTGAGGCCTCCGAAAAGGAAAGCGCTGATGCCTGCCAGGATGGCATGGAGCAGTTGCAGTGCCTTGAGAGGAGCCACCTTCTCCTCAAGCATGAAACTGAGCAGGTTGGCCAACATAATGGCAAAACGACTGTCTGTAAGGGCTGTGCCCATTCTCTTGAGCAAGTTGCTTGGGTTGAACATGCTTGCTACGCTCTGATTTGTTGCACTCTTCATCTCGATAGTTACCATTGTTTTCATATTGTTGTTTTTTTTGTTTCGTTTAACGGCTTTGTTTTTATTGTTTTTATACCGTGTTTCGGTTTCTGAGTGCAAAGTTATCGGTGACGTGTTTCGGAATACGGACAACCCGTGCCTTTAAGAGAAAAAAGTGATAAAAAAAGTGCGTTTTGCAATGTCGATATTGCAAAACGCACCAATTATGGGAGATTAGTGGCCTTTAGTGCCCTTAGAGCCTTTAGCGACAGCGACCTTAAAGTCTTTAGTGCCCTTAGAGCCCTTAGTGTCTTTAGTGCCCTTAGAGTCTTTAGTGCCTTTAGAGTCTTTAGTGCCTTTAGTGGCCACAGCGACCTTAGTGCTCTTAGAGCCTTTTGGCGACTTTAATGCTCTTTAGCGACTTTTTGTAGCCTTGGGCTTAGCAGCTGTTGTTGTTTTCTTGGTTGCAGCTGCAGCATTCTTCTTGGGCTCGATTACCTGATAGCGACCGCTAAGGTGCATGGCAGCAAACAAGCGGAGAATACCCTCGTAGTAAGCATCCTTGTAGCCAGAAGGTGTGGGGTCGTGGCGGTTGTTCCAGAAGCGGTCAACAAACTCGCGGCCCTTAGAGTGGTTGGTGACGAGCGAGAGGGCAGCACTAGTGGCAATGAAGCCAGGAGTGTGGCGCAGTTCCTTGAAGCCGCCAGCAGCCATGGTGTCGGTTACGATGGTGCCATCCACATTATACTGATCGTAGAAGGAATCGATGCCCTGGTTGTAGAGGAAGTTCTGCAACTTGTTTCCGTATTCTGTCTGCCACTCAGCATCTGCATTCGACCATGAGAAGTCGAGGGCGATGTTCATGGGTACGCGCCATGAGTCGTAGCGGAAGTTGTTGGCACCGCCGCTGGGACGCATCATTGAACCGTCGAAGTTATTGTAGTCGGGGTTCAGACCTGTGATGGGGTGAACCGACTTGTGCAGGTACTCGCGAGCAGCCTTGGCACACTCGTTCCAGTATTCGCTGCGACCATCGTTGGCATACTTGGCCCATACCTCATAGAAGGCAGGGATGTGGTATGAGGGGTCGGTGTAGGTTGAACCAGGAGTGAAGGCGATGAGCTTGCTCTTCTCGTCGATAAGGCGTGGCTGACCCTCCTTGCCCATACAGCAGTCGATGATGTACTGAGCCTCCTTGAGGTAGTTGATGCCTGTGTCGTTACCCCAACGGTTTGAGGCAAAGATAAGGCTGGTGATGAAGTAGAGTTCGCCATCGGCAGCAGCACCACGTGCAGCGCCTGTGCCATCGGGCTTTACGCTCCATGCAAAGTAGCCCTTCTGGTTGCCTTCCTTCATCTGCATGTATTCCTTTGCCCAGCGGAAAAGACGGTCGAAGACGTCCTTCTTGTTAAGCTGAACGGCAATCATCATGCCGTAAGACATACCTTCGGTACGAGCATCGTGGTTCTTCACGTCGCTGATGATGGCCATGTTGTTGGGCAACTCGAAGTAGATGCGGTCGGGACCCTCGAAGAGTTCGTAGAAGAGCTCGTCGAGCTTCTTGTCAATCTGCTGCTGAGAATAACCCAGTTCGGCAAAGAGGTTGCGATACTGCTTGGTCTCAAAGCCGCCCTTCTGCCAAGGCTGCAGGGGAGCAGTAGAGAGCAGGGCAGGGTGAGCCTCGGGTTGCAGTTCAAAGCCAATCCAATCGACTGCTACCTCGCGAGCGTCGGCACTCTGAATCTTCAGGTCGGCAACACCACGGGGAGAGTTGTTGATGGGCAGGGTGATGATGCTGAAGTCCTTTGTCTCGGGAATGTCGATGGTGGCAATGATGTTCATCTGTGCCAGGAACTCAGCGGGCATCTGACGATTGCCCCAGCGGCCAGGAGCACGGTTGGTGAGGTTGCGGATAATGAGCTTACCGCCCTTGGGAGCCTTCACGCGCACACTGATGAGGTTGACCTGTTTGGTGCCGAAGTCCACCTTATTAAATGTAGAGTAGGCATCTGCCTCGTTGAAGATAATCTGCCATCCGTCGAAACGCTTGGTAGTATCGGGGTTGAGGTATTCGATGCGAGCACCGGTAGGACTGATGGTGCTGTAGCGGTCAATCTGGATGGGCTTGCGCGCATCTGCCAAACCTACGCCACGAAGAGTGGGCTTGACGAGCTGGATGGTGCCGTCGGGGTTGAAGAAGAGTGAGTCGCAACGTACTGAGCGCAACTTGTCGAAGTTGGGTGAGTAGTCGTTGTGGTGATAGAACAGATACCACTGGCCCTTATACTCCACGATGCTGTGGTGGTTCGTCCAGCAGCCGGTGGGCGACTGCTCCATAATCTTGCCCTTGAACTCGAAGGGACCCAGTGGGTCGTCGCTCATGGCGTAAGCCAAGGTCTCGGTCTTGTCCTCTACCCAAGGATAGGTGAGGTAGAACTTGCCCTGACGCTCGAACACGAAGGTGCCCTCCTTGAAGCCGGCTGGCAAACCTGTGTCGATGGCCTTACCAATCATCTTGATTTCGCGTTCGCCAAACTTGCGGGTTTCTGAAGGACTGTCTTCCGACAACTCCAAAAGGTTGTCTTTCAGCTTGGCTCCGCGCAGGTTGCCGCCACCCCAGTAGATGTAGTTGTTGCCATCGCTGGCGCGCAACACGCAGGGGTCGATGCCGCTGATGCCCTCGATGGGGCTGCTCTGCAGGCGGTAGGGACCTTCGGGCAGGTCGGCTATTGCCACACCGATGCCAAAGCCACCTCCACGCTGACCCTCGCGGGGCTTCATGCCGTTAGGGAAGTAGAAGTAGTACTTTCCGTCCTTCTCCACGCAATCGGGAGCCCACATAGAGTAGCCCTTGGGGTTACCCCATTCCACGTTCTTCTGATCCACGATGACACCATGGTCGGTCCAGTCAGTCAGATTCTCTGACGAGAATACGTGGTAGTCGGCCATACAGAACCAGTCCTTGCGACCATATTCGTCGGGGGCAGGGATGTCATGCGAGGGGAAGAGGTACACCCTTCCGTTGAAAACCTTCGCCGTGGGGTCGGCAGTAAACTGGTCTCTGATAATAGGATTCTGAGCCATTGCAGAGGTGCAAAGGCCCAATGAGATTAATGATAAAAGAGATTTTTTCATTGGTATATTTTATATGTATTTGCTTTGATACCTGATTGAGCACAATACGCACTCTTAACATTAGACATGGAAAGTGCGAAAAGGTTTAGTCCTTTTATTCTTTTTTTATAAAAAACTTTGAGTGGGGGTGTTTCTGGTTGCCATAGTACAGCAATCCCTGGCTTGGTGACAGAGATTGAGACTGTGCCTTCGGCTGTGCGAAACCCTCTCTCCTTAGTAGGAGAGGGGGTAGCATGGGGCTTATTTCACCACGTCCATGGTGAACACGTGGCCGAAGATGCCGAATGAGGCAGTCTCCTCCTTGCCAAGCAGCTTGATCTTGGTGGTGCTGAACAACAGGTAGTTGTTGTACTCCAGTGTCTGGTCGAGTGCCAGGTCGCTCAGGGCGCTTGTCAGCATGGAACCGGCCTTGCCAATCAGGCTTTTGTCGTTTGTCTCGCTAAGTTTGCTTACGATGGCTGCCTTGTGTGCCTCAATCTTGGGGTTTGACGTCCAGAGCCACACGCATAAAGCACCGAGAAAGGTAACTACTCCGATAAGTTTTCTCATTGTCTTGTGTTGTTTTTGAGTTCTAAAATTCACATCGCGAAACCCCTCCCAAGTTCATTCCTTGTGTCTGCCTGATAAGGATTTCGGTGGCAAAGGTATAAAAAAAAGTAATACGACGAAAACAAAATGCACTTTTTCCCCTCACTCGAATAGGGCTTTCCCCTCCCCAAATAGGGAAAAAGCGGTATTATCCCCATAAAAAACCGCTACCTTTGCATCAGAAAGATAAAACAAGCGCAACATTTCAAAGCTTAGGCCTCAGCCACCAACCAGATGGTTCGCTCCTGAAAACTGGAAGTTGCAAAAACAACGAAGAGAAACAAGAAAACAAATAATAACCTTTTAAATTATAACGATTATGACACGCAATACTTTCTTCGCAGC
Organism: Bacteroidaceae bacterium; assembly: GCA_024401185.1. Classification (GTDB taxonomy): domain Bacteria; phylum Bacteroidota; class Bacteroidia; order Bacteroidales; family Bacteroidaceae; genus Physcousia. The sequence goes on from JAKSLO010000002.1 coordinate 6,620, forward strand.
AATCATGTTTGGCATCATGTCAATGTTTGTAACCAGCGCTAACGCACAAGGCCGTCACGGCGGTATGGGAGTTCCCCGCGCACATCACGAGATGAGAATGGGTGACCACGGAATGCGAGGGGGCGAGATGCGCCACCACGATATGGGTCCTCGTCACGACATGGCTCCTCACCACGGCATGGGTCCCCGTCACGAGATGCACATGGGCGGACATGGCCATCTGGCACACCACGCTGACTATCGCTGGGACAGCCGCGGATACCTGCATGGATGGGATGGCAGAGTTCGTCGCTTCGACGATGGTCGCTGGGGTTATCTGCGCGACGGAGCCTGGTACTACTACGACTGCTTCTACGAGCCCGACTATTACTTCGCTCATCCCCTGACACACTTCCACGACCACATCTTCCACTCTCGCGGTGCTCGTCGCGTAGTAGGTGCAGCCATTGGTGCAATAGCCGTTGCCGCTCTCGTTGATGCCCTGGTAGATTGAGCTTCGTCATCCTGTCACGCTTCGGTGTTGACTCAGGTTTCACTCGATTGGCTTACGTCTGGCTTACGTGTTTTCACGTAGGCAAGACGTAAGCCAATTGTGTCGTAGTGCTGTGCTGGCTGTAGGCTGATACGAGCGTCATTTTAGGCTCTTAGCTTCTGATATTGCCGCAATTTGCACTCTTTGCTGGAGAAAAAAAGGTTTTATGTAATTATTTTCTATCTAAAAGTTTTGAAATTCACATTTTTTTGTGTTACTTTGCAGTAAAAAGCTGGCAGGTAGGCTACACGATGCTACGCCGGCAACAACCAAACGATTCTAATTCCAGTACAAGATCATGAAGATAAAATCTTTTCTCAGCATACTTTTACTTAGTGTTTGCTCGCTTAGTATTAATGCCCAGGATGCCCGTTCCAAGGTGGATTCGGGTATTGCTCAGATTGAGCGACTTATTGACGGGCGCAACTGGGGCGCTGCCTTTACCAAGCTTCGCGAATTGGAGGCAAGCGTGATGGACAATCCCTCGTTGCAGTACCTTACCAGCAAGCAACGTTGCAAGATGTACACCCGCATCAACTGGAACAGAGAGGCTAACGAAACCATGCAAAAGATGGAACAGCAGGCCTTGCGTTCGGGTGATGAGAAAATCATAGAGGACATGCTTCACGAAAAGGCCTCTTTCTATGCCGCCAAAGGCGACCTGAGAGTGGCTCGCGACTGCTACGACCAGATGTTCCGCCGCCGTTCTTATGGCAAGGACGATGCCGGAGTGGAGAAGTGTTTCAAGACGATGTTGGATGAGGCTACCAAGTCGAACAACAAGACGATGAAGGAGGTGGTTGACAACCTCTACACCGCATGGCAAGACTCTATCGCCACGGTGAAGGATCGCAAGGAACTGAAGAGCCTCAAGAAGCAGTATGCCGAGTCGCAGGAGGAAATTGCCGACAAGGACAGCACCATAGGTTTGCAGAAGGGCACCATCATCTTCTTGGTGGTCATTCTGGCGGGTGCAGCAGCTGCAATCTGCTTTCTTGCCCTTGTCACTATGCGTCACATTCGCACCTCGAAGAAATTGCGCAACGACCTCAAGGTGAGCAATGAGAATAGTGCACAGAAGTCGGTTCTCATCCGCAATATTGGCGGACAGATTGCACCCTCACTTCAGCAGATTGAAAAGGGCGGCAGTACCACGCTTCACATCGATGCGCTCAACAAGATGCTTCGCGACGTGGAGACCTATGTGGAACTTGACGATACCAAGGCCGAAAAGCCTGAGATGGAGAGCGTGAATGTGAACAAGTTGTGCGAGGAGGTGGTAGCCGATTGTGCTTTCAGCAGAGTGGTAGTGGGCACGGATGCACCCAGCATCAATTTCACGGTTTCACCCGATACCACACGCGAGATTCTGAAGAAGGTGGTGCTGGAGTGCTGCATCTATTCAAATACCGAGAACATCACCCTGGGCTTCAAGAAGCGCAATCCTCACATGGGACAGTTCACCGTCACCGCTACAGGCATGCGCTTGTCGGATGAGCAGAAACAGGCTCTCTTTACTGCCTTTGCACAGGTGTACGATCTCACACAGACCACCGGACTTGTATTCCCCATCTGCTCGCTTATGGCTTATAAGATGGGTGCATCACTCATCCTCGACGAAGGCTTTGCCAAGGGTACTCGATTCATCCTCGAAGTGCATAGCTAACAAGAGGCAAGCATCCTCGAAGTGCATAGCTAACAAGAAGAAAGCATCCTCGAAGTGCATAGCTAATAATAGGATTAAAAAACTGTCACTTCGAAGTGCTTAGTGCTAAGCATGGGGCAAGAGACAAGTTGTAGGCAAAATAGCATCTTCGTAGAGGCTTAGCTAACGCGAGGGTGAAGCTTAATAAAGAAGAAACGAAGAAACACTCATAAAAACCAAGATGAAAGAGTGGAGATGAGTTCAAAGAGTATTGGATAGAAGTATTGGATAGTAAGAAATAATGCGTATGAATGTGTGTGGGTGTTTACAAAAAGAAGGTTGCCTATCGACAACCAATCTTTGTTGACCTTACATCTAATACCATGAAAAACACATTACAAAATTACGGCTTTTTTGAGATCGTAATGGTAAAATGGTAAGCAAGCATCATGCTATGGACTTTAGGAAGTTGTTTTTTGCCATTACATAGTGCAAACCATCCCGTGAAATTTGTGACAGAAACCGTTAAGTTATTGATTTATAACAACAGTAGCAGGAGTAATGTGTTGCGCACAACATCACTCAGCACACTATTCTTGCCTGGCTGAATTTGAAACATAGAAGAAATAATATGGCAGAGCATCTTGATATAATAGAAGGAAGCAAGGAAGAGCGTTACGAGGCACTCTATCCGCAGATAAAGTCGGTAGTGGAAGACGAGACGGATTCCATTGCCAATATGGCTAACGTGGCCTCAATGCTGCACGAAACGTTCGGCTTCTGGTGGACGGGATTCTATCGTGTAATAGGCGAGCAACTGGTGTTAGGACCCTTCCAAGGGCCATTGGCTTGTACACGCATAAAGAAGGGTAGGGGTGTCTGCGGCACTACTTGGCAGAAGGAAGAAACCATTGTGGTGCCCGACGTAGAACAGTTTCCTGGTCACATAGCCTGCAGCTCAGCTTCACGAAGCGAGATTGTGGTGCCTATCAAGCACGATGGTGTAGTCGTAGCAGTGCTCGACATTGACAGCGCATCGCTCAACACCTTCGATGATACCGATAAGCTGTGGTTGGAAAAGATTGCCGTTTTACTTTAATCCAAGTTTTTCGAGCAATCCACCTGAAGGCTTGCGGAAGTATTGATCGAGTTTTTTGAGCATCTGCGAGCGGCAGAACACCACTACGCTGTCACCAGGCTGTACCTGCGTGTTACCGCTGATAGGCATACCCACGTTGCCACGCACCAAACCACCCAGTACAACGCCCTCAGGCAGTTTTATGGCACGGATAGGCTTTTCGGTGATGGGAGAGCCTTCGGCTGCAACAAACTCAGCCACATCGGCATTGGCGATGTTGAGGCACTTCATGTTGTTGACATCGGCATCCAGCATCATTTGGTAGATGTGGCTGGCGGCAATGGTCTTCTTGTTGATGATGGTGCCAATGTCCAGTTTCTCTGCCATGTCCACATAATCCATATTCTCACATAAGGCCACCGTCTTGCGCACACCCATTCGCTTGGCAGCAAGGCAAGCCAGCACGTTTGTCTCTGTCTCGGGTGTAAGGGCACAGAATGCCTGAGTGTCATAGATTCCCTCATCAATGAGGAGGGAGGTATCACGTCCGTCACCTTGAATGATGCGGATGTCGTCGCTGTCAAGCAACTCGTTCAAACGGTTGCAACGCTCCACGCTCTGCTCGATGACCTTCATCGACATGTAGTCGGGTTTCATGTGCGCCACGTGTACGGTGGTTCTGCCTCCACCCATAATGAGTACATTCTTCACATCGTCATAGTTCTCTTTACCCACTATCTCACGAATATATGGAACGTACTTCTTGGTGGTCATGAAATAGGCAATGTCGCCCAGTTCCAGTTGCGTACGACCATTGGGGATGAGTGTTTCGCTTCTGCGCTTGATGGCTACGATGTGATAGGGGCTGTCGGGTGGACAGAGGTCGCGCAATTCTATGTTCAGTATCTTGGCACTCTCGCGCAGTTTTATGCCCAGCATGACCAACGCGCCATTGTGCACCTCCCAATACTGACGTACCCATGAGCGCTTTACACCCTCGCATATTTCTCGGGCAGCCAACTGTTCAGGGTAGATGAGTGAACTGATGCCCATCTGCTTGAAGAAATCCTGGTGCTGCTTCTGCATGTATTCGGCATTATCTACGCGAGCCACCGTTTTCTTGGCTCCTAAGTTGTGAGCCAGCATGCAACATGTGATGTTGCGTGTCTCGTCGGGTGTAACGGCAATAAAAAGGTCGGTTTGTGCCACACCCGCCTCCTTCAACCCCATGATGCTTGTGGGGGAGTTGTTGAAGGTAATAAGGTCATAATTACCAGCTTGACTGAGAGCCTCGGTCTTCTCGGGATTCTCGTCGATTACCGTAATGTTGTGATTCTCATCGGAGAGCAGTTTGGCCAGGTGAGTACCAACGGCTCCCGCGCCAGCAATAATGATCTTCATAAGTATGTGGTTACTATTATTGACAATTGATTATTTTCGGTTGTATTTTCCAAAAAGGAAGCGAGAAAGACGCCAATGAGACGAGTGTGGACTTATAGTTTAAAGCCCGTCAGAGTCTTTATGATGGCTTCCTCGTCGATGCCTACGATGTGGTGCAGTTCCTCAACGGTGCCATGCTCCACAAAGCTGTCGGGCAAACCAAGTCGGGTGACACGGGGCATATAGCCATTATCCATCATAAACTCAATGACAGCTGAACCCAATCCGCCATTTTTGGCTCCGTCTTCCAACGTCACGATGTACTTGAAGTGCTTACCCACCTCGTGTAGCAATTCCTCATCGATGGGTTTCAGGAAACGCATGTCGTAGTGAGCGATGTGCAGTTCCTTACCTTGCTCCTGTGCCATTTGTTCTGCCTTGGCTATGGCTCGTTGAGCCGTACAGCCAAGTGGACCGATGCTCAACAGGGCAATCTCCTCTCCTTGTTTGATGCAGCGTGCCTTGCCAATGGGCAGTTCCTTCATGGGGCATTCCCAATCGGTATGTTCCGCCCTTCCGCGTGGATAGCGAATGATAAACGGACCCTTGTCGGGCAACTGTGCCGTGTACATCATGTGACGCAGTTCATGCTCGTCCATGGGCGAACAGATTGTCAGGTTGGGTATGGGGCGTAAGGCAGCCATATCGAAGGCTCCATGATGCGTGGCACCATCCTCGCCCACCAATCCGGCACGGTCGAAACAGAACACCACAGGTAGTCTTTCTATGGCTACATCATGGATGATGTTATCGTATGCACGTTGTGCAAAGGCAGAGTAGATGTTGCAGAAAGGTTGTAATCCTTCTGTAGCCATGCCTGCAGAGAAGGTCACGGCATGTCCCTCGGCGATACCTACGTCAAAGGCACGGTCGGGCATCTCTTGCATCATGATGTTGAGCGAGCATCCTGTGGGCATAGCGGGTGTGATGCCTACTATGCGAGGGTTCTGCTTAGCCAGTTCCACAATGGTATGGCCGAATACGTCTTGGAAACGAGGAGGCAGATTATTGTTCTCCGACACGATGCGCTCGCCAGTTTCGGGGTTGAACTTACCAGGAGCATGCCACTCTGTGGCGTTCTTCTCGGCAGGCTCATAGCCCTTGCCCTTACGGGTATGAAGGTGTAGCAGTTTGGGCCCCTTCATATCCTTGATGCTTTGCAACGTGTGTACCAGTTCCACCACGTCATGTCCGTCTCTGGGGCCGAAGTATCGTATGTTCATGCCCTCGAAGATGTTCTGGTGGTTGTTGAGCAGCGCCTTCATGGCATTGTTGAATGCTATTATGCGCTTCTTGCTGTCCTCATTGATCCATCCCCATTGCATGAGTCTTTGTGAGGCGCGCTGGCGGAAGTTGTTGTAGGTGGCACCTGTGTGCAGATGGTGCAGATAGTTCTTCATACCACCCACACTATGGTCGATGCTCATATTGTTGTCATTAAGAATGATGAGCATATCGTTGTCAATGTATGAGGCATTGTTCAAGCCTTCAAATGCCAGTCCTCCGGTCATGGAGCCATCGCCAATCACAGCCACCGACAGTCGCTTTGACTCCTTCAGCTTGTCGGCAACAGCCATACCCAGTGCTGCAGAGATGCTATTGCTGGCATGTCCGCAGGTAAAGGTGTCGTATTCGCTTTCCGAAGGGCAAGGGAAGGGGTGCAATCCACCCAGCTTGCGGTTGGTGCTGAACTGCTCCCTACGTCCTGTCAGCATCTTGTGAATATAGGCCTGATGCCCTACATCCCACACAATGCGGTCGTTGGGAGTGTCGAAAACATAATGCAGAGCCACGGTAATCTCGACCACTCCCAAAGATGAGGCAAAGTGGCCGGGGTTCACACTCAACTCTTGAATGAGACACGCTCTCAGCTCATCGCACAGGCGTGGCAGGTCTTTCGGCGAAAGACGTCGCAGGTCGGCTGGTGAGTGTATGCTAGAGAGCAGCGTGTCTATTTCCTTATTGTTCATTCTCGAATGTATTGTTGCCCGTTGTGGCATTTTGAATGCAAAGATACAAAGAATTATTGAAATATTACAACCGAAGTAGAAAATATGACATTATGATGAAGGTTTTGAGAAATCAAATTTAAGATTTTTCTTGAAAAGAAGCTTCTTTGCGTTATTTTTAGTAATTTTGCGTGTGATAAATATGTGATGAGAATTATCTTTAAAATAACGCGTAGGCATGGTCGAAGAAGCGAATCCTGATAGTGTACGGCATACGAGGGTGGAGATACCCCTGTTGCTTCGTGGCATAGGCAGGCAAGACAGCCTTGTGATGCTTGGCTCGTGCTTTGCCCAGTACATGGGCGAACGTATGTCTTGTGAAGGATTCGAAGTGACCGTAAACCCATTGGGCACGCTTTTCAATCCTTTCAGCATCGGTCAAACCGTGCGTGCTGCCCTGGATGCAAGAGGGGTGGAGTTGCCCATCTTCCCCACAGAGGGTGAGTGGCGTTGCTGGTGGGCAAATACGCGATTCAAGGCTCCTACACCCCAAGAGCTTGAAATACTCTTGCGTGAACGATATGAGGCTTTGGGCAATGCCTTGTGCAAGGCACAGCATCTTATCATCACATTGGGCACGAATGTGTGCTATCGTACGCCATGGCCTTCCAGCGAGAATAAGGATTCGGACATCGTGGTAACGAACTGTCAGCGCCAACCCGACAGGTTGTTTCGTGAGTGGAGGGCGTCGGTAGCAGAAATTACTGCAGATATGGCTTGTACGGTGGATTTGCTTTTACAGGCGAATCCTTCCTTGCAGATTATCCTGACGGTAAGTCCGTATCGCTATCACAAATACGGTTATCATGGCAGTCAGCTCTCTAAAGCCACGTTGCTACTGGCCGAGGATGAACTGATAAGGCAATTCCCCCAAAGTTGCTGCTATTTCCCTGCTTACGAAATCTTGCTTGATGAATTGCGCGACTACCAGTTCTATGCCCCTGATGGACATCATCCTGGACAGAATGCGGTGGATGTCATTTGGCAGAGGTTTCAAAAGGGGGCAGGAATACGACTTGGGTGAACCGAAATACATAGAATTCTGGGCACAGCGTGATGCAACCGTTGCAGGTATGCTTAAAGCGTTCTCCAGGTACTAATGAAACAGATAAATATGAATTATACAATCTCACAGATATCAACTCTTATTGGCGCTCATCAGTTGGGAGAGGCTGATGTAGAGGTAAGTTGGCTGCTTACTGACAGCCGCAGTTTGTGTTTTCCTGAGGAAACGCTCTTCTTTGCCATCAAGACTTCTCGTGGCGATGGACATCGCTTTATCCCCTCGCTCTACCGCCGTGGCGTAAGGGCGTTTGTGGTGAGCGAGAAACCCGAGATTCCCTATCCCGATGCGGCTTATCTTTTGGTGCCCGATACGTTGCGTGCTCTGCAACGTCTTACGGAGCGACATCGTGAACGCTTTGATGTACCTGTCATAGGTATCGCTGGCAGCAATGGTAAGACCATAGTCAAGGAGTGGCTCTACCAAATGCTCTCGTCCGAGCGTATCGTTACGCGTAGCCCTCGCAGTTACAATAGTCAGATAGGCGTGCCCTTGAGTGTATGGGCACTTGAGGAGCAGACGCAGTTGGCCATCTTTGAGGCAGGCATCAGTATGCCTGGTGAGATGGCTTCGCTTGAAAGAATCATACAACCCACCCTTGGTATCTTTACTTGTTTGGGTGACGCACATCAAGAGAATTTCGCTTCGTTGGAACAAAAGTGCATGGAGAAGCTGATGCTTTTCAAGGATGCCTCCGTGTTGTTTTATCCCGACAACGACGAACTGCTGACACGTTGCATCGAGAAGTCTGGCTTTAAGGGTCGTCTCATCCCTATTGCCATCGAAAGCAGGGGAAACGATGGCCTCTCTGCCGATAAGGCAATCTGTGCCTCGGTGTGCGAATATCTGCAGATGCCTGCCGATGTCATCGAAGAGCGACTGGCCTCCTTACAGCCGGTGGCTATGCGTCTGGAGGTAAAGGAGGGCAGACGTGGGTGCACGCTTATCAACGATAGTTATAACAGCGACTTGGGTAGCTTAGACATTGCCCTCGACTTCATGAGCCGTCGCCCTGATGGCAAACAGCGCAACCATGCCCTCATCCTGAGTGACATGGAGCAGATAGGACTTGAGTCGAAGACGCTCTATCAACGTGTGGCTGCTCTTGTGGCCGGACGTGGCATCACCCGTTTCTTTGGCGTGGGCGAACAAATCTGCGAGAATGCAGAGCTCTTTGCACAAACGGGCATGGAATTGCATTTCTTTGCCTCTACCGATGCCTTGCTCGAAAGTCCTGCCTTTGCCTCGTTGCGTGAGGAGGTGGTTCTTATCAAAGGTGCCCGTCGTTTTCACTTCGAGAATGTAACCGAGCAACTTGAGATGAAGGTGCACGAGACGATTCTCGAAGTCAACCTCAACGCTGTGGTTGACAATCTCAACTACTACCGCTCGTTCCTCAACCCCGATACCAAGATGGTGTGTATGATCAAGGCGAGCGGATATGGAGCTGGTAGTGTGGAGCTGGCTCGTACCTTACAAGATAGCCGGGTGGATTATCTGGCCGTTGCGGTGGCCGATGAGGGCGTGGAATTGCGTCGCGCTGGCATCACGGCTGGCATCATCATCATGAACCCCGAGATGACTAGTTTCCGAACGCTTTTCCGCTATCGTTTGGAACCCGAAGTGTATAGTTTCCGTCTGCTCAATGCCTTGATCAAGGCTGCCGAGCAAGAGGGAATTACAGACTTCCCTGTACACGTCAAACTCGATACCGGTATGCATCGTTTGGGTTTCGACCCTTTGACCGACATGCCGCAGCTCATCGACATTCTCAAGCGTCAGAAGGCCATCATACCGCGCAGCGTGTTCTCGCACTTTGTGGGTAGCGATAGTAACGACTTCGACACTTTCTCTGCCATTCAGTACGACCGTTTCCTCAAGGGTAGTTCAGAGTTGCAGGCAGCCTTCTCGCATCATATTCTGCGCCATATGTGCAATAGTGCTGGTATTGAACATTTTTCCGAGCGACAGATGGATATGGTACGTCTTGGACTTGGCCTTTACGGCATTAACCCTCGAAACAACCAGCTCATTCATAATGTGTCCACCCTCAAGACCACCATCCTGCAGATTCACGAGGTTCCTGCCAGCGAGACGGTGGGTTATAGTCGTCGTGGCAAACTGACTCGCGACAGTCGTATTGCTGCCCTTCCCATTGGCTATGCCGATGGTTTGGATCGTTTGCTTGGCAATGGTCATGCCTACTGTCTGGTAAATGGACAGAAGGCGCCTTACGTGGGCAATATCTGTATGGATGTATGTATGATTGATGTTACCGACATTGAATGCAAAGAGGGTGATATGGCCATTATCTTTGGTGACGAATTGCCTGTCAGCATCTTGTCCGACATCATCAATACCATCCCATACGAGATCCTTACGGGTGTCTCTCCTCGTGTCAAGCGCATCTATTACAAGGAGTAGTAGCATTCATACATATTATCAGAGCAATGAAAATCAAAAAGAACCTTTTTCTCCAGTTTGCTTGTGCAAGCATGATGCTCGTCTCTTGTATGTCACCCGATGAATGGGTGGCACAAGGTAGGCCCAATAATACGGATGAAGGCAATGATAATAATTCCACTTCTACCATCCCCGACTATGTTGAGGAGTATCAAGTGAACGAAATTGCGCGTGATTTCGATACTATCACCATCCACGTCACCAGCTCTTCGGGAGTGGGCTCTGTAGTCATCCCCGATGTGAAGTATAACCTTAAGACTATACTTACCATCATTAGCGACGACATGTCTAAGAACGACCTCACTATGGGGTGGGCACTCTTCAACGGATATGCTGCAGGTCCACGTACCGGGGTAAAGCGCAATGAATTGGAGAAAGTGCTCACAGGAGAAGTGCAACACGAAGAGTACATCCCTGTTCATGATCCATGGGAATACAGCAGCGATGATGGAAAGTACAGGCGTTGGGCCATGACCTCGGCTATATGGCCAGCACAGGGTCTTAACAATAACTACATGTCAATGGATGCCATGGATGCCAAGGGCATGATTCGCATGGGACATTCTTTTGCCTTGCACGATGTAGAGACCACTCTCGATGGCATTTCACTTGAGAAACTTGCCTCGGTCATCGGGTACGAATCCGAGGTATGGAAGAATCTGGTAGGCATAGGCACCAAGATTATGGTAGAACCTAATGGGGACAAACAGTACGTTGAGGCATCACGTATATCCGACAAAATTTGTATGAGTGTTTACCAGACTATCAGTACGGGTTATCTTTCTTCCTCTATGAATGGTGCCACGTACTACCATAAGTCACGTATAAACGAGGATGATGTAGAGATACGCAACGGCGAACTCAGCAAGAATATTGCCGACTGGGCACAAGGCGACTGTGTGCCCGATTTTCTGCATAAGACGCACGATAACCTTATGCGCTTCTTCATAGTCAGCGGAGACGCTACTTTCCAATTAGGCGAAAACCTGAAAAATGGAGAAGGACAGATTAATGTATTTGGCATGCACGGCGTGAGCGCTCTGATGGGGGATGAGCTACAGAAATTTCGTTCCAGAAAAGACCTCTGGGTAGCAAGTATGGACGAAGTATGGGAGTATTACTATCTGAAGAAATTCACTCATGTCAACGTCAGTAAAGATGCCACGGGTGCCACTATTCAGCTTGTTGTGCCCCAATACCCCAACCACCAATTCCGCGACCTTACCCTTCGTGTGGATGCGTCAAATGTCAGTAGCGTCACATTCAGCCGTAATGTTGTGACAAGCGGGTGGAGGCAGAATGATGGCTATTGCACCATCAATGTTGGTTTGGAGACACGTACGTACAAATACATCACCGAGTACCTCAACCTTTTCAACAGGTACCCCAGCAATATGGGTATCCGTCGTGACCTTGAGTATCTTATCAATCTGCTTGCCGATGGTGAACAGAAGGAGAAGTATCAAGAACTCTATGACAAGTTGAGGCAATAACACTTGTAGCTTGATAAAATACTGCAACCACACTAATCCGTACATACAAAATTGTAGGTCACCCCATCTGTATGGTGTAGCAGAAGGGTAGTGCATGCTCATCCTTTTCAAGGGTGTAGGGCATAGTGGCATGCTCGTCCTTGAACGTCTGCGTATGGGGCGAGAGCACCATGCTGAAGGCCTTGTAGGCATTCAGGTTTACATCGGCCTCTGATTGCTGCATGATGAGCACATACTGGTTGAGTGGATGTTCCTTCATTGCCGTCAGTATCTGGCGAGCCAGTTGCTCGGCAAAGTGCGTGGTGACGTTCGAGAAGAAGTATGCAAGGTTGAAGATGACCAGCGACGGCAGTTCCGAACATCCCTGCCAGAAACTCTTCCCAAGCGACGTGAAGGCATCCAGCATCTGATAGTGTATGCGTTTGCCAAACATCCCGTCCATGAATTGCATGCCCAGGTGTTGCATCTCGGTCGAGGTGTCTATGCCCGTGCATACCATGTTGGGCGCATCCTTGAGGAAGAGTTCGGCAAATGCCAGCATGCTGGTAGCCGTACCGCATCCTATGTCTATCATGTGCACCCTTCCTCGCGTGGCCTCTATGTGGCTGCGCAACCATTCCTGGCAACTGTCATACACCTGTCGGCTGCTGCAATAGCGTTCTCGCATCATGTAGTAGGCATAGAGCTGCACCTGTTCGTGCGCCGTCGTTTGCACCTCATGGTTCATCTGCGAATGCTTGTGCAGGCGGATGCGTCCATACCCTATGGCATTGAGGTTGGTGCACATGTCATGACCCAGCACCCGTTCAGGCCATCCTTCGCCCGAGGCAAGCTTCAGCGGTTCTGTCACCCATTGGTCGAAAGTCTTCTCAAAGAGTGGGGTGGTGCTATAGCTTGCCTGGCTCATATCGATGGGCTTAGGCTCGTACATAGGCACGTCGAATGCCCCCTTCACGTATTGCTCCATAGGTACGTTGAAGTACCCGTGTCGGCTGCGTATGAACTCGATGAGTTTGTAGAACGTGAAGTTGTTGCAGAGCAATCCCGTGTTGCCCACCATAATCAGATGCTCTTCTGCACGTGTCATGGCCACGTTCAGCTTGCGGTCTATCTGACTCCCGTCCCAGTCGGTGAACGTGTTGTTCGTCAGGAAGTTGAGCTGATAGTACTGCTGTATGGTGAATCCGTATATGATGTATTTCCGCTGGCTTCCCTGGTAGCGCTCCACCGTGTCGATGGTGATGTCGTGCAGCACCTTTATGCCAGCGCGGTCGATGGTATTGCGTACGGTGGCTATCTGGTTACGATATGGCACAATCACGCCTACAGTCTCTTCCACCTTGAAGTCATCCTTCTCACGTTCGTAGATGCGCAGCACGGTGGCTGCAATGATGTCTGCCTCCACTTGGTTCACCTTGTCCGATATGGGTTCGGTGGGTGCGTCGGCATGTACAAAGGCTATGCGTCGCGTCAGCAGCAGGTCGTCAATGCCATGCTTGCCCCGTCCGTGGCAGGGCAGGGGTGTTTGCTGATGCTCCAGGGGTACCTCCTGCAACTGGTTCTGGTAGAAGGTATAATTGGGAAACGAGGCTATGTCGTGGTGCATGCGTCCCTGCTTGGTGAGCATATACACAAAGCGCTCGTCGTATTTGCCATCGGGCTTGCGGAACCACTTCAGCAGTCGTTCGAAGAGCGACAGGCGGCAGTCGCTCAGGTGAATGTCGAGCAGCAGGCTGTCCTGCACCCTCGATACCTCCTGCTTCTGCTGCACCACGGCGGGCAACTGCTTGTGGTCGCCTATGAGTACCATCTTTTGTATGGCAGGTACACCGTTATGGTGTGCGCTGATGATGCTGATGAGGTGGGGTTCCAGTATCTGCGATGCCTCGTCGATGATGGCCAGGCTGAACTGTTTGAGTTGGAATAGGGCGATGTGTGCGTTCATCGATGTGGTGGTAGCCACAAACACCCGTGTGTCCATGATGCTGTGGCGCAGCTGTTCCAGGTTGCTGCAGTTTTGCGCCTTTTGGTTCAGCAGCTTGTCCCTGTATTCGGGCGAACAGGTCAGTCCTCCTCCTATGCGTATGAAGTCGATGCCATCCTTGTGCAGCTTGCTGCATATCTCGTCCACCGCACGGTTGGTAAACGAGAGCAGCAACACCGAACTGCCCGCCTCTGTGAGTTCCTCCTTCAGGGTGTTCAGCAGGCCAAACGACGTCTTTCCCGTGCCCGGAGGACCGATGATGAGGAAGAGATCCTTGGCTCGTTTTACCCTTGTGGACAATTCGTTGAAATAGCCATAGTCGCCGTTGATGAGGCGTGTCTCATCCACCTCTGGTTCGCGTTGCATCAGCCACAGGTCGCGTCTTGGCTTGGGAGCCGACAGGAAGGCGTGCATACCCCTGTAGAGCGAGCCGTACGATGACTCCATGAAGTCGTGCTCTATAGCCCACATTTTGCCTTTCTCGCGTAGAAACACCTTTGCATCCGACTGTGCCGCACGTAGCACAACTACTACCTTTTCTGTGTCTATGTCTTCAATTGAGCCTCTGAACACCATGGTGCGTCGGGCATCGGGCTCCTCGTTTGGATTGTAGGCATACAGTATCACGATGTCGCCCACGCGGAAGTTGGTCATGTCGCTGTTCATGCGCTGCGTGAAGCGTAGTGGCACCCTGCGCACGCTTCCCTTGCTGTCGCTGTCGGACAATGCCAGTTGCAGTCTGTCGTATATGTTGCCAGCCTGCAGCTTCTCCTCCAGCGTGTCATACCACTTCGAGGCGAAGCCCGAGTTCTCCTTCGTCTTGTTGCCCAGTTTTGACAGCATGTGCTCGTTGGCTATGAAGGTCATGAACCTGTGGTAGTATGCCTTCTCCAGTTCCGATGCCTGCTGCAGGGGTGCCAGCAGCTTGGCAATCTGGTCGCTCTGGAATCGTGTCCACAAGTTGTTGTCAACATGCTTCATGTTGAGTTTCTCGGGCGTCAGCGTGTCGAGCAGCCTGAAGCCATTGGGCTGGGTGTATTGCATCTCGGTCCATGCCAGACCGTTGCGCACCTTTATGGCACGGAATATCAGTTCGGGTGCAAAGCCCAGTCCCAGCAGACTCTCCTCGTATTTTGAGTAGAGCAGGAATGCGCTCAGCTCCTGTTTGTTCCTCTCGTATGTCTCCCTGAAGTTGTAGCGTATGAGCATCATGTACAGCAGCATCTGCACATAGTGTTCCTCCTTGTATTTGGGTTTGATGAAGTTGTCATAGGGGAACTCTCCCTTGCCAGACTTCTGCTCCAGCAGCACCTTGTAGTCCAGCTGCAGGTAGTCCATACGTCCTTGCACTCCCAGCATCTCCGAGAAGAACGATGGTTCCACCATGCCCTCGGTGGGGTCGAAGCTCGACACGCTCTGTGGCAGCACCTCGCCAATGGCATGGGCTATGTGGGTCTTCTGCATCTGAGCATCGTTGTGGAAGCTGCTGTCTATGCCTACGGTGAGCAGACCGATGGCGTTGTGCTGGAAGTACTCCATGATACTGTCCTTGTACGACCTCGTGTTGGGCAACTGGTGTATCTGCTCGTCCAGCAGCTGTCCGGCAAAGTTACCCAGTTCGATGGGCACGCTCGACTCTGATGCCTGTATCTTGTTGATAAGGTTCACAAAGGGCGACTCGGCATAGTTGGTGAAGCAGCGTGCTATGGTCGAGATGTCCACCAGGTAGTCGGGTTCAAAGATGATGAGCTCGGGATAGACTATGCCCTCCTTTTCGCGTGGGCGTATCAGGTTGAGTTGCGCACCCTTGAAGAACATGGCGCTCAGGTACGTCCAGTCATAGTCGTATATCTTGTTTCCCTTGGCATAGCATACCTTCACCGTCTCGCCGTCCACCATCTCTTCCGGTGCTCCATACACAAAGCATTCGTCCCATTTCTCCACTATCAGGCGCATCTTCTCGCCCACCAGCGTGGGCACGTACGTTTCCTCCCTTTCGGTGGGGAATGCCTCCACCAAGGTGGCAGGGATGGGGGTGTGGTATATGAGCGACATGAATTTGGCCAGGTTGCGCAGGTCGAAGAGATGCCACTTGGCCAGTTCCTCCTCCTTGAGTTCGCTGCGTCGGCGCAGTCTCACACGCGTGTCGTTTGTCATCCTCACCAGACTGTGCGAGGCTCCGTGTTCCTTCAGTAGGTAGTCCGTCTTGGCAAACGTGCCGCCCAGGTTCAGGCGGTTGTTGGCCGTTTGCTGCTCCAGGCATTTCATGAACACGCGGTTCATGTGGTTGTACATCTTGAGGTGGTGGGGCAGATGCTTCAGGCTACCCTGCAGTTCTGCAAACAGGCTTACCGATGCCTCTGGGTCATAGTTCTCTGCCGTCTCGTCGCCTTCGTGCTGGTTGGCTGCATCAAACTCCTCTATGTGCATCTGCTGCGGCATGGCCTTTATGGCGTCGGCTGTCAGCCAGGGCTGGCCCATGTTGTCAAGTATGCGGTTCAGGTGTGGGTTGTCGGTTATCGTGAGCCATGTCTTCACCGTGTCCGACAGTTGCCGGTCATCTATCTCGCATTCTCTTCTAAACAGGATGCAAGCGCTTATTGCCTGGGGTGGCAGGTTGCACATGCGCATCATTCCCTTGGCCACCCTGCTCCTGTTCAGCCGGGCCTGTTCATACGGACTCTTCCTTCCGGCACCACCCTCCACGGTCATCCCGTTGGCTGTCCATGTGCCGTTCTCGCGTGCCACGATCCTTCCGCCCCAGTTCTTGAATTCCAGTATGCGCACTCCTCCCTGCGTTATCAGCAGGGCATCCAGTTCCACGCCTTCAATGTTGTAGTTTCCAATGAGTAAGCACTCCTCCTCGCTGTCCCCGAATTGCTGGGTCAGCAGGTCTCGTATGGCCTCAAACTGTTGTGTCTCGGCCATGTGGTCGTAAGCTGAAATCTTAAATACTCTTAGTGCCATGTCGGTAGGGTTGTGTGAACTTTTGTGCAAAGGTACGAATAATCATTCGTTTTGCCAAATTTTCACCCCCACTGACTGTCCAGAAAGGCCAGACGGTCTGCCATCCATTTTTTCAGTATCTTCACCTCGTCGGCAAAGTCCTTGGGTGTGTAGGCATCAAACCATGCCGTGTCGCCGCCACCCATGCCACCCATGCCGGGGAATCCACCGAAGCCACCATCACCACCACCGAAGCCAGGGAATCCGCCAAAGCCACCAGCTGCCTCGGCAGCATTCGCCTTGTTGTTGGCCGTCTGTGCCGTGCTGTCCTGTGGCACTACGCCATCCTTGAGCAGGGTGGGGTATTTGGCAAAGTGGCGCTCCTGAGCCTCGCTGAGCCACATCGCATGCTGGTCGATGTAGGCGTTGATGTTCTCATTGCTGAGTAGGGTCTTGCGTAACTGGGCATAGCGCTTGCGCACCAGGGCCATGAATGATTTGTTGCCTGCCAGACTCTTCCACATGGCAGGGGTGGGATTGGTCTCGCAACCATTGTACACAAAGCCGTTGATGTCGTCGGCACCACAGAAGTTGCAGTTGCCATAGGCAAGGTTATAGTCCCACACCGGACCCGCATGCAGCAGTCCGTCCTGCTTCTTGCCTTCCACATGGTCCAGGTAGAAGTATGCGCTACGCTTGAAGCCATCGGCGTTAAGACTGAGTTCGGTGTGTATGAAGTAATCCACAAAGCTGGATATGTCAATATACTTGTCATACTCTTTCCCGTTCTCTATGGCCTTTTCTGCCAGAGCCACGTATTGCTCTATGTATTGCTGTTGCTCGGGCTTGAGCGCAGCCTTCTTGGGGTAGAAGATGTTCCATGTCACGGGTCGCTGCAGGGTGTTGACAGCCTCGTCATTTGTTTGGCTGGCTGGGGCTCCTCCAGGTTGTGCAAAGCCTTCTGCTCCGCCAAAACCGAAGCCCTCAAAGCCTCCGAATCCTCCTCCGAATCCTCCAAACCCGCCTCCGAAATTAGGAGCCGTTCCCACGCCGTCGATGGTGGAGCGGAATGTGGCGCAGTCGGCATCGGTGGCATCCACTCGGAGTATGTATCCGCCCGTGGGTGTCCCATTGTCCTGCATGCCTGCCTTTCCTATGTTTACGCGTTCGGTGCCGCGTTTAATCTTCTCGGTCAGCAGGTAAACACCGCGGTACTCGCCATTGATGAGCAGTTCGGCATAGCGGGTGCGCGAACCCCAGTGCCCCATCTCTCTCCATAGGTCGAAGGCCATGGCATCGCGCATCATGGAGCGGTCGTTGTAGGGGCCAAGCAGCACCCAGTCGTCGTCGGCTGGCATGCCCAGCAGGGGTACGTTGCGCGACTTGCCTTCGGCTGTGCGTAATTCTAATGTGTATCGTTTCTGTGTGAAGGCTGCCGAACTGTTGCCGCGTATCTTGATGCCGATGAGGCCGTCATACTGGTTGGCAGGATCGTTGGGAGCATTGCGTTTGCCCTGTCCGTTGTCTGTGATTTTCATGCGTGCCGTAATCTTGCTTTGCTTACCGATGCGCAGGCTGTCGGTGAAGATTTGTATGAGGGGCAGGTTCGATGAAGTGAAGTCAACGTGCCCTGTAGGTCCCTCGGGCATCTCGCCCAGCATAGCTCCCATGTCGAAGGCTCCGAAATCGGGCATCCCGCCACCTCCAAAGCCAGGGAATGCACCAAAGCCAGGAAAACCACCGTTATCGGGCATATTTGTATCGGGCTGAGCCATCACGGCGGTGTGGGCCATCAGCCATGCAGCAAACACAAAACATATATTCTTTCTCATCTTCATTTTTTGTTTGTTTTTACATATATTTGACTCCTATTCAGCACATAGGTTTAATGGGGCGATGTAAATTTTTTCTGCATCCACCTGTCCCCCGCTGCAAAGTTACGACATTCTTTCAGCCTACTGGCGGTCTTTGGTAGTCTTTAGCGTTCTTTTGTGCATTTTTGGTTGCCTTTGTGCTCCTTTGGTTTGGTTTTACATTCCTTGTGCATTTTTGGGTTGCCTTTGTGTTACTTTGGCTTTGCTTTTACATTCCTTCGGCATTTTTGCCGTGTGCGTTGCTCATCCATTTCTGGTAGTGCTGCTCCAGTTGGTCGGCTGTCATAGATCTTGAGCATTGGATGTGCTGCTTCTGGGGGAAATCGAGCAGAAATATATTTCCCAAGGCCCTGAACCGCCAGGTATGTGTGGAGGAAAGTACACAGGAAAGTACACAAAGGGATTTTCTTCGGGGACTTTTGTAGAAAAAATGCACTTGTAAAATGCAGCAAATCAGCTAATTGCAAAGGTCAAGGAACTTTTTTCCACTTTTTTTTATAAAACTCTTATATACATACATATGCGCGCGTATATAGAGTTTATAATAAGAATAGTGCCCAAAAATCCCTTATGTCTATAAACGACTGAAAACAAGCAACTTATATAGGTAATAATTTCGATAAAAGTTCCCGAAAAAAAACCTATTTTGCATGTATTTGCCATTATTGTGCTTGTTTTCGCCGTTAAAGGCTCGGCTTGGGTGTCAATTGTCAATTATCAATTTGAGCTTCCCCCGTACATCCCCCGAGCTTCCCCCGTAGAGCCTACACAAAAGCGTGGAGAATCGTGGGGGAAACACGGGGGAACGTCGTGCGCTCCGTTCACAGTTCATAGTTATGAGTTCATAGTTCACAGTTCACACAAGAGGACGTTTATTAAAAAATAATTGTGAAAAAACTTGCAAAACGAAGAATAATTTTGTAACTTTGCAGACGGAAAAACAATATGATTTTCATGCGTTTTCCGTCCAGGCAGAACACATCTGCGCATGATGGGCTTTCGTCAAAAAAATAAACTTCTTTTACTTCCAATAGAACCTCAATACTTAAAACTTAACTTATGAATCGCAATACGTTATTTGTCCAACTATTACTTTTTTCGTGTTTCAGCGTGCTCCCCGTTCGTGCACAGAGCGTGCATCGTCAGTCGTGGAACGAGGGATGGACCTTCTCCCTGGATGGGAGCATGCCTCGAAACGTGAAGCTGCCTCATGACTGGGCCATAGAGGGTGACTTCTCAGAGAAGAACCCATCGGGCACGGGTGGGGGAGCGCTGCCTGGAGGACGTGGGGTGTATGCCAAGACCTTCCTTGTGCCTGCCTCGGAGCGCGGACGAAGCCTGCGCGTGGACTTTGACGGCGTCTATATGGATGCCGAGGTGCTGATAAACGGTCGCTCGCTGGGCAAGCGTCCCTACGGATACATTCCGTTTGGCTACGACATCACCCCCTATGTGAAATACAACAAGGAGAACACGCTGACCGTGGTTGTGGACAATACCGAGCAGCCCAATTCGCGCTGGTACAGCGGTTGCGGCATCTATCGCAATGTGTGGTTCACCAGTAGCCACAGCATCAGCGTGGCACCTGGGGGCACGTATGTCACCTCTGCCGTAGAGGGTGAGCATGCCAAGCTGCATGTGCAACTCACGCTGGTCAACCCACGCCATGGTGAGGTTTGCGTGGAACATGCCTTGCTCGATGCCAAGGGGCAGACGGTTGCCACATGCCGACAGACAACGCGCGACGAACAGCTGAACGCTGACCTGGCATGGGAGCACCCGCAGTTGTGGGACGTGGAGCGCCCATACCTCTATACCCTTGTCAGCCGTGTGCTCGACCCCAAGGGAACGCTGCTCGACGAGTACCATACCACCACGGGTGTGCGAACCTTTGAGTTCAACGACCGCCAGGGCTTTGTGCTCAACGGGCGCAAGGTGACCATCAACGGCGTGTGCAACCATCACGACATGGGTTGCCTGGGTGCGGCCGTGAATGTGCGTGCCATGGAGCGACAGCTGCAACTGCTCAAGGAGATGGGGTGTAACGGCATACGCTGCTCGCACAACCCTCCTGCCCCCGAGCTGCTGGACCTTTGCGACCGCATGGGCTTCATCGTGATGGATGAGGCGTTTGACATGTGGCGTAAGAAGAAGACGCAGCATGACTATGCCCGCTACTTCAACGAGTGGCACGAGCGCGACCTGCACGACTTCATCGTGCGCGACCGCAACCATCCCTGCATCTTCATGTGGAGCATAGGCAATGAGGTGCTTGAGCAATGGAGCGATGCGTCGGCCGATACGCTCTCGCTACAGGAGGCTAACCTGATACTCAACTTCGGGCACTCGGCCGAGATGCTGGCAAAGGAGGATGGCGAGATGTCGGTCAACTCGCTCCTGACACGCAAGCTGGCTGACTTTGTGCGACGACTGGACAATACGCGTCCCATTACCGCTGGATGCAACGAGCCTTCGCCAGGCAATCACCTCTTTGCCTCGGGGGCACTCGACATCATCGGCTTCAACTACCACAACCAGAACGTACCCGACGTGCAGCGCAACTTCCCCGGCAAGCCTTTCATCATCACCGAATCCAACTCGGCCCTGATGACGCGCGGCTACTACCGTATGCCTTCCGATACGGCCTTCCTATGGCCTGTGCGATGGGACATCCCCTTTGCCGATCCCTCGTTTGCCTGTTCAAGCTACGACCATTGCCATGCACCATGGGGCAACACGCACGAGGAGAACCTGCTCATGATGCGGCAGAACGCGTGGATTGCTGGTCAGTATGTGTGGACGGGATTCGACTACATAGGCGAGCCTACGCCCTATGGATGGCCGGCACGCTCAAGCTACTTTGGCATCATCGACCTTGCAGGATTCCCCAAGGATGTATATTACCTCTATCAAAGCGAATGGACGCAAAAGCCTACGTTGCATCTCTTCCCCCACTGGAACTGGAAAGAGGGCGAGACGGTGGATATGTGGTGCTACTACAACGATGCCGACGAGGTGGAGCTCTTTGTCAACGGACGTTCGCAGGGCATACGCCAGAAGAGCGACACGCTGCTTCATGCCATGTGGCGCACCACCTATGAACCGGGACATGTCACCGTGGTGGCTCGCAAGAACGGGCGCGAGGTTCGTCAGCAGACCATCAGTACGGCTGGCCCTGCTGCCCAGTTGCGCCTTACGGCCGACCGCATGGCCATACAGGCCGATGGCACCGACCTGGCCTTTGTGAGTGTGGAGGTGCTCGATGCCGAAGGCAACCTTTGTCCGCTGGCCGACAACGAGGTGGAGTTTGAGGTGGAGGGAGAGGCCTTCATCGCAGGTGTGGATAATGGTTCTCCCACTTCGCTGGAACGCTTCAAGGCCAATCATCGCAAGGCTTTCAACGGTCGTTGCCTTGTAGTGCTGCAAAGCAATGGCAAGCAGGGTGAGGTAAAACTCACCGCTCGCTCAAAAGGACTGGCCTCACAAAGCATGCGAATACGGGTGCTGCGCAATTCATAATTCACAATTCACAATTCATAATTCACTAAGTACTAAGCACTCTGCACTAAGAACTAAGAATTATGCACTATGGACTCTGACTATGGACTCTGCACTCTGCACTCTGAACTGGTTCCTCATTCCACCTTCAGGTCAAGGAATAGGATGGCACTCTTGTCACCTGTCTTCTCCTTGATGGCCGTCGTTTAGTCTTTTGTGGTTATTCTTATTTTTTCAGCATTTTGCGGATGTTTCCGTTTGCATCTTGCTGGATGGTGATACCCTTTTGAGGAGTACTTACTTGCCTGCCGTCTATGGTGCAGATAGCAGAGTCAGAAAATGTATTGCCCTCCTTCACGCTGCGTATGCTGGTCCACTCCTCTTCGGTAACGGAACGAATCTCCAGGTTCTTGAAGTTGACCGCACCCTCTGCCGTTCCGCGAGTAGCGGTAAGGGTGTATTCACCCCAACCGTCGGTAACCTCAAACATGAGGGAAGCATCCTTGTTGACTTCCACCTCGGCATTGCGGAGGGGATAGGTGTTTTTGCCATTCTTCTTGAGGGTGATCTTCACCGTACCTTCAGGGTTGTCCGTCACGGCTTTGAAGGTTATCTTATATTTGCCGGTTTCGAACTGAAGTGAGCGGTAAGCATTCTGGTTGGCATCGGTCTTGGTGGTGGAACCGAATTTCAATAGGGTAGAAGCCGCTGTGGGTGAAACCGTCCAACCATGATTCTTGGGAGTCCAGCCTTCCATGTCGATATTGGGACGCCATTTCAGGGTTTCGTCACGCTCGGTGTCAAGGGTGTATTGGCTGAAAAACTTCCACATGGTGAGGGCAGAACTGTTGTCCTCGGTGTTGTTCGTAAAGTCGTTGTGTCCCATGCCATCAACCTCATAGTAGGTGTAAGGGAAACCGCCCTCGGTGGCGGCATACACACTCTTTGTGTATTTTCCGCTTACGGTCTTGACCTCTGCCACAGGATTGGCACCATTGCGCGCCACGATGTTGTCAACGATATTGGGCATCAGAGAGTATTTCACGAAGTCATCAGCCTTGCCATGGATGTGCAAGAAGGGGAAAGGACGTGCGCTGGTATGGTGGAGGTGAAACTCGTTGAGGGGGAAACCGCTGATGGAGGCAAATGCAGCAAAGATGTCGCTGCATTGATTGGCCACGGTGTAGGTCATCATGCCGCCATTCGAGAAGCCGCAGCAATAGATGCGCTTACGGTCGATGTTGTAGTTGCCTGCCACATCCTCAATGATAGCCTTGAAGAAGTCGATGTCCTTGGTGTATTCACCTGTGGAATGCCAACCAGGCAAGACTGCATTTCCAAAGGCTGGGAACGTCATCTGCTCACCCTGGGGATATACCACGATACAACCATACTTGTCTGCCACATCGGTACGGAAGGGGGCTTTGTCGTTGCTGCTGCCACCGGTGCCGTGCAAGCTGAACACAAGGGGAATGTCACCCTTTGCGTTGCTGGGTACGTAGAGCTTGTACGAGCGAGTGTCGTTGCCTACCTTGATGTTGACCGTCTTCTCAACCTTGGCAGCCCATGTACTGACGGCCATGAATGCCAAAAGGCAAACAGATAATAATGTTCTTTTCATCTTTATTATATATTCGTATTTTAGTTATTTCTTAATGACTTTCTTCCCGTTCTTGATACCGATGCCATGGTAATTACCATCTACTTTTTGGCCGAGGATATTGTAGGTGGGGGCATTATCGTCCTCAAAATCTACCTCAGGAGTCATGATGTAGGTGGCATTGCCGATGGTTACTTCATCGCCGGCTTGGGTATCCATCTCATAGTCGTAAGCATACGTCTTGCCCGTAAGGCCCAAACGATGCGTCTCAACCAGTTCTGCTCCCTCTATGAAAAGTTTGGCATAAGAGCGAACCCTCAGTTTACCACCGGCAAGGCTTCGTATCGTAGCACTCTTGATGGCGCCTTTCTCCCATGCCATGTCCACCTCGAAGGCACCGCGTGCACGCAAGCCACATACGCTTCCTTCTTTCCATGTAGAAGGCAGGGCGGGCAACAGGTGTACTGCACCATCTTGACTCTGTAGCAGCATCTCGGCAATGCCGGCCGTAACGCCGAAATTACCATCTATCTGGAAGGGTGGATGAGCATCGAAGAGATTGGGGAAGGTGCGTCCCTTGGGGTACTTCTGCGTATCGGCATCGCTCTCCGAGGGAAGCAGGTTCAGCATGTTCTTGATGATGGTGTAGGCATGGTTGCCGTCGAGCATACGTGCCCAGAAGTTGGTCTTCCATCCCAAACTCCAACCCGTGGCCTCGTCGCCTCTCTGGGTTAGCGTCACCTTGGCTGCGTCATACAGTTTGGGGGTGCTTATCTTGCTGATCTGGTTTGAGGGATAGAGGCCGTAGAGATGGCTGATATGGCGATGCTGATCGCTGGGATTGTCGGCATCCTCAAGCCACTCTTGCAACTGTTTGTGCTTGCCCACCTTCATGGGAGGCAGCTTGTCGATGGCCTTCTGCAAAGAGTCACGATATTCTTCGTCAACATTCAGTATCTCAGCTGCATGCAGCGCATTGCTTAGAGCATCCATTGCAATCTGGTTGTCCATGGTACATCCTGCGATGATGGGTGAGTTCTTGCCCATAGGTTCGTGTTCGGGACTTACCGAAGGCACTACCACCAGATATCCGTATTTGGGGTGCTCCTGCATGTAGTCGAGGTAGAAGGTGGCAGCTCCCTTGATGACGGGGTACCACTCCTCAAGGAATGCCTTGTCCAGGGTGTACTGGTAGTGCTCCCATAGGTGTGTGGCAAGCCATGCGCCACCATTGGGAAACATGCCCCAGTAGGCACCGTCCACAGGGCCTGCTATACGCCAGATGTCGGTGTTATGGTGTGCCATCCATCCACGGCAGCCATACATCGTCTTGGCCGTCTTGGCTCCTGTCACACTCAGGTCACGAATCATCGAGAAGAGTGGTTCTGCTGTCTCGCTGAGGTTGCAAACCTCGGCAGGCCAGTAGTTCATCTCGGCGTTGATGTTGATGGTGTACTTGCTGTCCCATGGGGCATCGCGCTTGTCGTTCCAGATGCCCTGCAGGTTAGCGGGTTGCCCGCCGGGTTGCGAACTGCTCAGCAGCAAGTATCGTCCGTAGTTGAACATCAGCGTCACCATGCCCAGATCTGTGGTCTTCTTGCTGAACGCCTCCAGTCGTTTGTCGGTAGGCAACTCGCTGTTGGCGGTGGGTGTACCCAGATTCAGACAGACGCGCTTGTACTGGCTTTGGTACTTCTCGATGTGGCGGCTAAGCAGTTCCTCGTAGTTGTGGGTTCGAGCTGCCTCAAGCAGACGTTTGTTCTTGTTGTCGGCATTTCCCTTCACGTTGCTGTACGATAGGAAGTTGGTGGCAGCCGAGATGTAGAGTGTCACCTCCTTGGCGTTGCGTAGGTTCAGGTATGACGAACTCTTCACGATCTGTCCGTCCGTTTCCACCTCTATGCGACATTTGGCGGTCAGCGCTCCCGTAATGCCTTCGTGGCTATCGCCTTTGATGGTGGCCGTCAGGTAGTTCTTGCCTGTGCTGATTGTTGTGTTGAGTGCGCATTCGTAGGTGAGCTTCATGTTCATCAACGTGTCTGATGTAAGGTGCATTACGATGACGCTGTCGGCCAGCGAGGCAAAGGCAGTACGCTGGTATTCGTGTCCTGCCGAGGTGAAGCTTACCTTCGAGATGCCTTGTTCAAGGTCGAGTTCGCGACGGTAGTTGCTGGCTGCCTTGTCGAGCGACTTGATAGATGCTATCTTCATGCTGCCTAAGGTGAGGTAGCGCATGCCATGAGGTCCCTTGATGAAGTCGGCATCGATGATGTCTTGTGCCTTCTTTTCCTGTCCGTTGAAGATGAGGCTTCGTACCTCATTGAGTCGACCCAACGACTTGGTACTGTTGTTGTTGTGAGGCCCTCCACTCCAGAAGGTCTCCTCGTTCAGTTGTAGCTGTTCGGTGCTGATGCCTCCATATACCATGCCACCCATCCTTGAGTTGCCTATGGGCAATGCCTCCAACCAAATCTTGGCAGGAGCATCATACCACAGCATGTTGTCGCAAGGGTTCTGGGCTTTAATGCCGTTGGTTGTGCATAATGCAAGTAGCATCAAGGCAGCAGCTTTCTTTATTAGTTTCATTTCCGTCTTATATAGTTTTGTTTGGGTAGTTGAGCTTTCTTTTCTATCTTACTTTCAGCGTGGCCTTGCTCACATGCTTGCAGTCAGGACCTGTCATGATGGTAAAGTCGCCAGGTTCAAGCACATAGCTGAGTTCGGAGTTGTAGAACTTCAATAGTTCGGGTGTGATGGTGAAGCTTACCTTGCGTGTCTCGCCAGGCTTGAGTGTGATGCGCTCAAATCCCTTTAGCTCCATGAGCGGACGACTGATGCTGGCTTCCACATCGCGTATGTAGAGCTGTACCACCTCAGAAGCCTCTCGGCTGCCTGTGTTGCTCACCTCCACCGTGGCTGTAGCTGTCCCGTTGGATGCCATCTCGTTCTGGCTCAATGTCACATTGCTATACTGGAAGGTGGTGTAGGTAAGACCATAGCCGAAGGGGTAGAGTGGGCCATTGGGCTGTTCGATGTAGTTGCTGGCAAACACGCGGAAGGGTTCGCCATCGGGTACAGGACGACCCGTCTGCAGCTGGTTGTAGTACAAGGGCAACTGACCCACGGCATGGGGCATACTTATGGTAAGGCGACCCGAAGGAGAGGTCTCGCCGAAGAGTACGTCGCAAAGGGCATCGCCACACTCGCTGCCAAACCATACGTTCATGATGGCGGGTACATGCTCCGACTCCCACTTGAGGATGGTGGCACGACCAGCAAAATTGAGCAGCACGATAGGTTTGTTCAGCTGGGTGAGTTTCTCAAGCAGGCGACGCTGTGGGGCGGGCAGTTGCAACTCGGTTCTGCTGGTACCCTCACCACTCATCCACGCACACTCACCCATGGCACATACAATGACGTCGGCTTCACGGGCAATGCCTAATGCCTCTGCCATAGCCTGTTCGTCGTTGACACGGGGAATGGGTTTGACGCCGTGTCCCTGCGATACGGTTTGCTGAGTCTGGGCATCCTCCAGCAGGTTGCATCCTTGGGCGTAGAGCACCTTTCCCTTCTTGCCCACATACTCCGTCATGGCTTCATACACGGTCTTGTACTTGTCTGGTTTGGCAGAGAACGACCATGTGCCGGCAATGTCGTCACGGTTGTGCGCCATAGGGCCGATAAGGGCTATCTTCTTGCCCTTGTCGAGTGGCAGCACATTGCCCTCGTTGCGCAGCAGGACAAACGACTCGGCGGTAATCCTGCGAGCTGCGTCACGATGCTCCTTGCAGTATGTCAGCGACTTGGCACGCTTGCTGTCGCAGTATTTGTAGGGGTCGGCAAAGAGTCCGAGCTTCCATTTGGCTTCGAGTACGCGACGGCAGGCTTGGTCAATCTCCTGCATGGTGACTTTACCCTCGTTGAGCGACTGGCTCAGCGCGCTCACAAAGCCTTGCGACACCATGTCCATGTCCACGCCTGCTTTGAGGCAACGGGCAGAGACGCTCTTCACGTTGCCTACGCCCCATCCACCTTGCTGCATCTCGGTGATGGTGGCATAGTCGGTCACCACAAAGCCGTCAAACTTCCACTGGTTGCGCAGCACGTCGGTCATCAGCCATCGGTTGGCAGAGGCGGGCACATAATCTACGATGTTGAACGATGTCATCACCGAACCTGCACCTGCCTCCACGGCAGCCTTGTAGGGGGCAAAATATTGGTTGTACATGCGCAATCTGCTCATATCCACTGTGTTGTAGTCGCGACCCGACTCGGCTGCGCCATACAGGGCAAAATGCTTCACGCAAGCCATGATGTTGTCGTTGCCACTATAGTCGCCCTGATAGCCTTCAATCATAGCTTCGGCTATGCGACTGCCCAGATAGGGGTCTTCGCCATTGCCCTCTGCCTGGCGTCCCCAGCGTGGATCCACACAGATGTCCACCATAGGACTGAACGTCCAGGCAATGCCGTTGGCACCGGCCTCGGTAGCTGCAATGTGTGCACTCTGCTTGATGGCTGCAAGATCCCAGGTGCACGACAAGCCTATTGGGATAGGGAATAGTGTCTCGTAGCCATGGATGACATCAAGGCCTACGATGAGGGGGATGCCCAGACGGCTCTCCTCCACAGCCACCTTCTGCAGAGCGCGAATCTTGTCCACACCCTGAACGTTGAGCACCGAACCCACACGCCCGGCTATCAGTTCCTTGCCGATGCGGGTTTGCGAAGGGGCTCCGGTGTTGATGTCGTCACCGGTAAGCTGGTTGAGCTGTCCGAGTTTCTCTTCGAGTGTCATCTTCGACAGCAGGTCATTGATGTAGGAGTTCATATCAGTTTGCGCATTCATGCCCTGGCTAAGCAGAAAGGCGAACAAGTATGCCGGTATCTTTTTCATGATTTTGTTTTTATAGAGTTAGTATATCTGCACAAAGATACAATTTTTTAGTGGTAAATGTGCAAAATAAGGCAGAAGATGAGTCTTGACAAGTTCTTTTTGTCGGAAAAGATGTAAATTTTGCCATAAAAAAGCGGTTTTATGCCAATTCTTTTGTAACTTTGTGTCTCGAAAACGCCTAATCATTATGAAGTTAAAAAAAATCATTCTAAGTCTATTTGCGAGCGTCTTCATGGTAACGGATGTTTTTGCGTGGGGACAAGTGGGGCACGATACCACGTGCCGTATTGCTGAATTGCATCTTACGAAGAAAGCAAAAAAGCGTATCAATCAGATACTTGAGGGAAAAAGCATTGTCTATTGGTCTAACTGGCTTGACAATGCCAGTCATCAACCCCAATATGCTTACTCCTTGACCTGGCACTACAAGAATGTGGATGCCGGTCAGCGATATGAGGATGTGCCTCCCGTTGAGGAGGGCGACATTGTCACGGCCCTGACCGACTTGCAGGCAAAGCTGCAGTCGCATAGGTTGAGCCACGACGAGGAAGCGCTGGCCCTGAAGATGTTCATCCATCTGCTTGGCGACTTACACCAACCCATGCACCTTGGGCACAAATCCGACCTGGGAGCCAATCAGGTGAATGTACTGTTCTTCGGCCAGGAGGTCAACCTGCACCAAGTGTGGGATGGTGATCTGGTGGATAGTGGCCATCGTTGGACCTACGACGAATGGACCTCTCAGATTGACCGTGCCAGCAAGGCAGAGCAGCAAACCATCGTGCAAGGCACCTTTGATGACTGGGCAAGGGAGACGTTGTCGTATGCCACCCAGGTCTATGCCTCTACTCCCGATGGAGCCGAGCTAAGCTACGACTACGTAGCACAATGGACTCCCATTGTCGAGCAGCAATTCCTCAAGGGAGGTCTCCGCCTGGCTCATCTGCTCAATGAGATTTATAAGTAGCTCAACGTGGTTATCACATAATTAACGACTTCTAACGGACAGCCATGAAAAGATAAATGTTCGATAAGGATTGCCTTATGTTCGCTCAAACACTTGCCTTTGCGTGAGTTTTCTTTTGTCAATATATTTTTTTGTTCTTGGCATATCCCGATACATTCCCGATACGTTCCCGATACATTCCCGATATATTCCCGAAGGGAGAGCGAAGGATTGTGAGCCGAAGAAAATGGGATTTTTGGCTCAAAATAGCGACAATGGCGTAAAGATGGTGTAAAGAAAGTTTTAAAGCTGGTGCAGCGCCTACATCATAGCTCCGATGATGCGTTGGAAATAGGCAGCATGTTCCTGACGCCATTGAATGATGGCATCGTCCACTATGCGCTGGTCAATCTCACCGGGACGAAGGGTGCGGCCGTCCTCCATGTCGAGATACACATTCAGTTCGTCGTCGGTACGAACGGCTTTGATTCCGTTGATGTTGAGTGGCATGCAACCCTCGTTGGCTTCTGCCAATGCAATGAGGGTGGTTAGTGTTGTTTCGTCCATAATGGTAAATCTCCTCCGCCTCCCCTAAGTGGGGAGTGACCCAATGTGATGAGGGGATGGGTCGTGTTTGTTAAAAGTCGTTCTCCTCCTTGTCCTTGCTGGCACGGCAGAGGAACTCGCCCTGCGTACCAGCCACGAAACTGCTCTCCTAAAACAGGATGTCGTTGATTTGACCGCCAAGGGGTGGGCACTCTGCCAGATTATAGTCGCACACATATTATATATGATAAAAACACATGTTTTTGTGCAACTTGTGTGAAACGATTAGTTCAGAATCTTTATGTGCTACCATTGGCAATGGTCTTGTTAGCTTCGCGGGAGTTAATAGGCAGTTATGAGAAGAGGCCGGTTATCCAAGCCCAAATCTCGTCCTTGTGCTGGTAGACGTAATAGCCACCGTAGGAGATGCCGGCTGAGATGCCTGCCCAGATGAAACGCTTGCCGAGGTTCTTTGTGAACTTGGCGAACTTGGACTGCTTCTTCTTGCTTGGCTTTGCGCGGTGTGCCGACTGTTGTGTGGCCGACCTGACAGCCTGCATGCCGGCAGACAGCACCGCCATGGCTGGCTGCATGGCAGACATGCCACCTGTTAGTGATTGACCGATAGGCACGGTGAATTCTCCCGGTGTTGACGGAGCCTTGAAGCTGTGATGAAACAGATTCTTGACCATTCTTACTGTAGCCTGACCACCGCAGTGCATGCAGAATCTGTTTCCTGGTTGCAGCTTCGCGCCACATTTGGAGCATACGTGCTCAGGCTCCTCTACAGGCGCGGCCTCCACAACGATATTCTGGGGCTGAGGCGGCTGATGGGGCTGCATCTGAGGCGGCTGACAGGGTTGCGGTTGTGCGACGTTCTGAGGGGGAACGTCTGGCTCAACTTGAGCGCCACAGGCACTACAGAACTTGTCATTGGGTGCTAATTGGGCACCACACATAATGCAAAAGGGCATAACAGAATGTAATTTTTTTAAATTAACGATGTGCGCTTTGAATAATTGTTTTTGCAAATGTACAAGTTTCTCTGCAAACTATCAAATAATTCGAAAAAAATTTGGTTATTTCGGGTAATTAGTTTACATTTGCGTAATTACTAATCTGTTTGTAGTCTGTGACTATACAATGAAAACATTTAGAATCATGTTAGAAACCAAAATTGGGGCAGACTGTTTATGTCGCGTGAACCTGACTTTTTTACGCAGATTATCTGCTGTGGCAATGCTTTTGCTGTGCTCGCTGCTGACTTTTGCCCAAAGCAAATCCCTGAGCGGTAGTGTCCAGAATGGAAGTGTAAACATGAACTACACCCTGCATGGCGACTATGTAGTGGAGACTGTGCATGACTATTCAGGTGACGGAAGGATGAACTATGTGGTGAAAGTGAAGCCCGGCGCAGAACTGCGAGCTGAATTCAGCACCAACAGTCAGTATGCTGGCCTCACGGTCTGGGATAGAGACTGTCCTACGAACCAGGGGGTAATCAAAAATGAACAATTACACAGTGGGCATGGTAGCTACACTTTCTCAATGAAAGAAAATTCTTTCTATGTCATCGCCTTTTCAGCAGTAGAAGAATCTGTTGATCCAGACGCAGATTCTCATTATCCCAAAACTGTTACGGTAAAACTGCAATGTAAAACATCCTACGACGAGCCTGAGTCTGTGACGGTGGAGCGAGAGGGTAGTGAGATTACTACTGTGAGCAAGGACGATATGGAGCGTGGTAATGTGGACTCGGAAGGCATCAGCGGTTGGGAGATTCCCGTGGGTGTAGCAACTGCAATTATGCTTGGCGGAGGTGCTGCGGCTGTCTTCAGCAACAAGGATGATGAAGATGGTGGTGGCGACGATGATGATGAGGAGGGGGATGAGCCTCAGGACGAAAATCCAAACCTGGCCTGGCGCATGATGAAGGAGTTTGATGACAAGATGATTGCCGGCGACCGCCCCAGGACCATAGCCGCGAAGATTGTGCAGGTAGAGTACGGGGGGGAGGACCAGGTGACGGACATACCGCTTGACCATCTGACACAGCTTATTAACATCTCTGCGTCTGACAATTTTGTGGTAACCAACATACGCATGCTCAAGGGTGGCTTCAAGGCTGCCGACGTTCAGGTGAAGCCTGGACTCACACCTGAGCAGATGCAGGCGGGAGGTCATGTGTACTTCACCTTGGCTGCCAATGGGGCAAGCAACACCTACTCGATGCGCTTCGACATAATAGTCCCCACCCTTGAGATGAATGACATGAGTGTGATTCTTGGTGACGGCATGGTGTACGAGACGAAGATACGAGTGGATTCTGTCTACAGCCCGAAGGAGGTACGTGTGCTTTCGCACCCGGACTACGAGGTGGCAGGGCAGCCTGTGCCTATGGATGGAGCCGAGGGCGACGAAGGCTACTTTACCATACAGATCCAGAACAAGACGAAGAAGCCGGCAACCAACGTCATAGAATGGAAGAAGGCGGACTACGACCCCGTGGAGGTTACCGTGGAGGCTGTGTTTGACGGCGATCTTGTAGTATCTGGCGTGCTCAGGATATATGAATACCCAGAGGGTATGTTCTTCATGGTGGAAAAGGCGACCAACGGCTATGCCAACGTGGAGACGGATAACGCTAAAGACCGGGTAATCTTCGGCATGACGACCGTAGTGAGAATACCAACGGAGGTGAGGGTTTACTTCTCAAAATATGATGTCGATAACAAGATGGCCATTGTAAGTTATGTAAAGCAGCTCAAGTCGGCTGGCGACATAAAGGGACAGGGTGAATATGAGGAAGGTCTGGCACGCGACTTCAGCTTCAAGATTGAGTATATGAGCGGTCCTTACGACTTCACACCTCTGACCACCTTGGCAATGGAGTCGAAGGACAAACCGTACCTGGCAGAACTTCCGCTGAAGGGTGTTGTGGAGTATGAGGATTATTCGGAAGAGTATATAGAGGGTAGTCTGGCAATGGCGCTATACGGCTTGGTTCCGTACAAGCGAACGAGCTGGGACGACGAGTGCGACAGGCTGCTTAAGATTATCACCATGTTCGAACTGCAGGGAGATGCAAATGTAAGGAGGACATGGGAGATGCGCAAATTCTATTCTGCTAACGAGATTAACCTCTTCAGCAGGGCGCTCTTGGAAGAAGCCGTGCAGTATCACACCATGGAGAGCCAGAAATACAACACGCAGGCGGCATGGCTCTCGTGCGGCCTGGCATGCTGCCATCTGCTGAACTATGCCGGCGACCAGGCTACGGAGATAGTCCTCACCTACTACTTTGGCCCCACATTGGGTAAATGTATAGCCTCTCCGTTTGCACAACTCCTGAAGAAGCTGGCTGTAGAGTTGACAAACCGCTATGCCGAAGGAGAGCCACTACTTCCCAACGACGACGACAAAGAGGCTGCTTGGAACACGCTGTTTACAATCTGCAACACCATCATCACCGAAGAGGTAACCGGTTTCGTGAGCGACCCGAAAGACCCGAGGAAGTTAGGTGGGCTCATAGCCGTGTTCCTGACACTAAACACAGCCAAGCACTATTGGTTCGACGATGACAAGTCAAGCAGACACGACTTCTGGCTTGCCGTGATGAACAGTTGTGCCGACGTGTTTAAGGAGTCGGCCAAGCAGGCTGTAGGCAAGCTGCTCGGTGACAAGCTGAAACAGTTAGGCAAGGGCACCATGGATAAAATGTCAAAATGGTTTGGCGAAAAGATGTCGGCCGACAGTGACCTGTGCGGGCTTGTAATTAGCAAGCTGGAAGACGTCTTCAAGAACAACCCTGCACAGAATGCCATACCTACCATATACGATGCGTTGATATCAGGCAAGGAGAAGAATTCCGAGTTCTACACCGAACTCATCTTCAAACTACTCGTACCCGACAAGGACGATGACACCAGCGTAGAGAACTACTGGCTTGCCATAAATGCGCTCATCACAGCTGCCACCCATAAATTCGAGAAGATGCTGAATGTTGCGCCAATCGACACACAGCCGAGAATTGCCAAAAAGCGTAGCGAGAACTAGACATATTTTGGGAAAAATTTGGTTATTTCGTGTAAGTAGATTAAATTTGCAAAGATACGAAACTAATAAATCATCTAAACTGCTGCATAATGAAAACATACACAACCATATACGAAACCAGAGCCGAGGCATGCAAGCCATGGCAGATGAAGACGACAATTTTACGCAGGTTCTTTATTGTCATGGCACTAATGCTGTGTTCACTGCTGACTTTTGCGCAAAGCAAATCCCTGAGCGGTAGTGTCCAGATTGGAGGTGCAAGCATAAGCTACACCTTGCATGGCGACTATGTAGTGGATAAAGTAAACGACCATTCTGAGGACGGAAAAATGAACTATGTAGTACGAGTAAAGCCTGGTACTGAACTGCGGGCTGAATTCAATACTAATAGTCAGTATGCAGGCCTCGCTGTTTGGGATAGAGACTGTCCTACGAACCAGGGGGTAATCAAAAATGAACAATTACACAGTGGGCATGGTAGCTACACTTTCTCAATGAAAGAAAATTCTTTCTATGTCATCGCCTTTTCAGCAGTAGAAGAATCTGTTGATCCAGACGCAGATTCTCATTATCCCAAAACTGTTACGGTAAAACTGCAATGTAAAACATCCTACGACGAGCCTGAGTCTGTGACGGTGGAGCGAGAGGGTAGTGAGATTACTACTGTGAGCAAGGACGATATGGAGCGTGGTAATGTGGACTCGGAAGGCATCAGCGGTTGGGAGATTCCCGTGGGTGTAGCAACTGCAATTATGCTTGGCGGAGGTGCTGCGGCTGTCTTCAGCAACAAGGATGATGAAGATGGTGGTGGCGACGATGATGATGAGGAGGGGGATGAGCCTCAGGACGAAAATCCAAACCTGGCCTGGCGCATGATGAAGGAGTTTGATGACAAGATGATTGCCGGCGACCGCCCCAGGACCATAGCCGCGAAGATTGTGCAGGTAGAGTACGGGGGGGAGGACCAGGTGACGGACATACCGCTTGACCATCTGACACAGCTTATTAACATCTCTGCGTCTGACAATTTTGTGGTAACCAACATACGCATGCTCAAGGGTGGCTTCAAGGCTGCCGACGTTCAGGTGAAGCCTGGACTCACACCTGAGCAGATGCAGGCGGGAGGTCATGTGTACTTCACCTTGGCTGCCAATGGGGCAAGCAACACCTACTCGATGCGCTTCGACATAATAGTCCCCACCCTTGAGATGAATGACATGAGTGTGATTCTTGGTGACGGCATGGTGTACGAGACGAAGATACGAGTGGATTCTGTCTACAGCCCGAAGGAGGTACGTGTGCTTTCGCACCCGGACTACGAGGTGGCAGGGCAGCCTGTGCCTATGGATGGAGCCGAGGGCGACGAAGGCTACTTTACCATACAGATCCAGAACAAGACGAAGAAGCCGGCAACCAACGTCATAGAATGGAAGAAGGCGGACTACGACCCCGTGGAGGTTACCGTGGAGGCTGTGTTTGACGGCGATCTTGTAGTATCTGGCGTGCTCAGGATATATGAATACCCAGAGGGTATGTTCTTCATGGTGGAAAAGGCGACCAACGGCTATGCCAACGTGGAGACGGATAACGCTAAAGACCGGGTAATCTTCGGCATGACGACCGTAGTGAGAATACCAACGGAGGTGAGGGTTTACTTCTCAAAATATGATGTCGATAACAAGATGGCCATTGTAAGTTATGTAAAGCAGCTCAAGTCGGCTGGCGACATAAAGGGACAGGGTGAATATGAGGAAGGTCTGGCACGCGACTTCAGCTTCAAGATTGAGTATATGAGCGGTCCTTACGACTTCACACCTCTGACCACCTTGGCAATGGAGTCGAAGGACAAACCGTACCTGGCAGAACTTCCGCTGAAGGGTGTTGTGGAGTATGAGGATTATTCGGAAGAGTATATAGAGGGTAGTCTGGCAATGGCGCTATACGGCTTGGTTCCGTACAAGCGAACGAGCTGGGACGACGAGTGCGACAGGCTGCTTAAGATTATCACCATGTTCGAACTGCAGGGAGATGCAAATGTAAGGAGGACATGGGAGATGCGCAAATTCTATTCTGCTAACGAGATTAACCTCTTCAGCAGGGCGCTCTTGGAAGAAGCCGTGCAGTATCACACCATGGAGAGCCAGAAATACAACACGCAGGCGGCATGGCTCTCGTGCGGCCTGGCATGCTGCCATCTGCTGAACTATGCCGGCGACCAGGCTACGGAGATAGTCCTCACCTACTACTTTGGCCCCACATTGGGTAAATGTATAGCCTCTCCGTTTGCACAACTCCTGAAGAAGCTGGCTGTAGAGTTGACAAACCGCTATGCCGAAGGAGAGCCACTACTTCCCAACGACGACGACAAAGAGGCTGCTTGGAACACGCTGTTTACAATCTGCAACACCATCATCACCGAAGAGGTAACCGGTTTCGTGAGCGACCCGAAAGACCCGAGGAAGTTAGGTGGGCTCATAGCCGTGTTCCTGACACTAAACACAGCCAAGCACTATTGGTTCGACGATGACAAGTCAAGCAGACACGACTTCTGGCTTGCCGTGATGAACAGTTGTGCCGACGTGTTTAAGGAGTCGGCCAAGCAGGCTGTAGGCAAGCTGCTCGGTGACAAGCTGAAACAGTTAGGCAAGGGCACCATGGATAAAATGTCAAAATGGTTTGGCGAAAAGATGTCGGCCGACAGTGACCTGTGCGGGCTTGTAATTAGCAAGCTGGAAGACGTCTTCAAGAACAACCCTGCACAGAATGCCATACCTACCATATACGATGCGTTGATATCAGGCAAGGAGAAGAATTCCGAGTTCTACACCGAACTCATCTTCAAACTACTCGTACCCGACAAGGACGATGACACCAGCGTAGAGAACTACTGGCTTGCCATAAATGCGCTCATCACAGCTGCCACCCATAAATTCGAGAAGATGCTGAATGTTGCGCCAATCGACACACAGCCGAGAATTGCCAAAAAACGTAGAGAAGACGAGGCTTATTCGTAAGGAACCCAAATCATTAACCTTAAAATATAGATTATTATGCCCTTTTGTACAATGTGTGGTGCAGAATTAGCACCCGAAGCAAAATTCTGTAGTTCATGTGGCACAGCTGTCGAGCAGCCTGCTCCCCAGCAGACAACTCCCCAACAACCTCCGTATCAACAACCTGCTTCCCAGCAACCTCCGTATCAACAGGCAGCTCCTCAGCAGCCTCCGTATCAACAGCCTGCTCCTCAGCAACCTCAGTATCAGCAGGCAGCTCCTCAGCAGCCTCCGTATCAGCAGCCACAGCCTCAGCAGTCTCAGTATCAACAGGCTCGGCAGTCGGTCAGCAAGCAGAAGATTGACTATCTGCCCAATGCAGCGAATGACAAGACCACACGCTTCATGTGGGCCGGTGTGGTAGCAGCCTTGATAGGAGTGGCACTACTCTTCATCGGCAAGACAAGCGGCTATCACCTGAACGGTATTTGGTATGGCCTGAGCATTGCGTCAACGGGTATGACGTGCATAGCCTTGGTCAGCATCTTCCTTTCGTTGCGTAAGGGACTTGTCGGACAGACGGTGGCCATGCCCCAATTGCTTAACGCCACAGCCATACTGAACGTGGTAGTGACGGGCATTAGCCTTCTGGCTTCCGTATTGGTACTGCTGGGCGACTCGGGCACCTACAAGGTGGTACGCACGCTATTGGACCTGTACGGGATAGCCTCGCTGGCATATCTGGTGTGCTTCGTTATCGTGGCCATCAAACTGCTGGGTGCCTATGAGGGCAACATGAAGACTATGGCCATTGTCATGCTGGTTGTACCTGGCATCAGTCTGCTCATGGTACTGCTGGAGTTGGGCTCGCGACGCCAGTCGGAGGCTATAACGGTGCTTTTCACGATAGGTGTGCAAGGTGCCAGCTGCTATTTGTATTACCTGGCTCATCAGATTTTCACCGGGAAAAAACTCTTTTAGGACATGGTTTTGGGGAGGTTGCTTTGCGGCAGATCTTATGTAGGCAAGTTGCTACAAAAGATATGGATAATGGAAGAGCAAACCAACACATTACTCAAGACTATTGATGGTCTTGATGCCGATGTATCCTAACTGTCTGAAACACAGAAAAGAGAAATTGAGAGCCAAATTTGAGCTAATCAAAAAATAGGTGCACTGCCGGGCAGTGCACCTTTGCTTTTACTGCGGGGGAGTGAGCGGTTAATCAATGAAACGGCGTGTGAGGTCTCCGAACTCCTCTATGCGGCGGTCGCGAAGGAAGGGCCACCAGCGACGTACGTTCTCACAGCGCTTCATGTCGATGTTGATGATGACGTTCTCCTCCTTGTCCTTGCTGGCACGATAGAGGAACTCGCCCTGTGGACCTGCCACGAAGCTGCTTCCCCAGAACTGGATGCCGTTTGTCTGACCACTGGGGTCGGGCTCAAGACCTACTCGGTTGACGGTGATGACGGGGAGGCCGTTGGCCACGGCATGACCACGCTGCACGGTGGTCCATGCCTCACGCTGGCGCTCCTGTTCCTCGGGCGTGTCGCTCGACTCATAACCGATGGCGGTGGGGTAGATGAGCAGTTCGGCACCTTGCAACGCCATGAGACGTGCTCCTTCGGGGTACCACTGGTCCCAGCACACTTGTACGCCAAGGCGGCCAACAGAGGTATCGATGGGGTGAAAACCGATGTCGCCAGGGGTGAAGTAGAACTTCTCGTAGTAGGCGGGGTCGTCGGGGATGTGCATCTTGCGATACTTGCCGGCTATGGTGCCATCCTTTTCCAGTACCACGGCGGTGTTGTGGTACAAGCCTGCAGCACGGCGCTCAAAGAGCGAGGTCACGATGACCACTCCATGCTGCTTGGCCAAGGCGCCATAGAACTCGGTACTGGGACCGGGGATGGGCTCGGCAAGGTTGCAATTGTCAACCGATTCTATCTGACAAAAGTACAGGCTGTTATGTAGCTCTTGTAAAACAATCAGTTCAGCACCCTTTTGGGCTACTTCGGCAATGTTTCTTGCCAGTTTCTCTTTGTTCTGCTCAACGTCTGCCGAGCAACTTTGTTGTATGAGGGCAACTTTCATAATTCACAATTCATAATTCACAATTCACAATTGACTTTGTCGAGCTCTCCGACCTTCTTCTTCCCATTTTAGCGAAGCGTCACCCTTCGGGATGCCGAGTGGGCTGGCGCGATGTTTCTTTCATTATTCACTTCGCGCTGGTGCGATAACACCTACAGGGAACTGCATGGTGCAGCAATGCAGGGATCCGTGCTGCTGGATGAGAACCTGGCAGTCGATGCCCACGATGTCGTGCTTGGGGAATGCCTTTTGCAGCTGCTGGGTGGCCTTGGCATCGAGGTACGTGTCGCCATAGGTAGGCATCAGAACCGCATCGTTGACGATGAGGAAGTTGGCATAGGTAGAGGGCAGACGCATGCCGTCCTCGTCGAAACGCTTGGGAGCCATGGGCAGAGGTATCAACTGATAAGGCTCGTCGTCCATGGTGCGGAAGGTCTTGAGCTGTTCCTCCATCTGGTGGAGTGCTTCGTAGTGCTCATCCTCCTTGTCCAGACATTGCACGTAGGCGATGGACTTGGAAGAGCAGAAGCGTGCCAGGGTGTCGATGTGCGAGTCGGTATCGTCGCCAGCCAGATAGCCGTGGTCGAGCCAGAGGACGCGCTGAGCATGCAGATAGCTGAGCAGACGTTGCTCTATCTCAGCTTGCGAGAGGGGTTGGTTGCGGTTGGACGCCATGAGGCACTCGCTGGTGGTCATGATGGTGCCACAACCATCGCTCTCAATGCTGCCCCCTTCGAGCACAAAGTCGAGGTGCGACAGGTACTGTCCGTTGAGAATGCCCTGTTCGTCCATGTGTCGGCATATCTCGTTGTCGAGCGTGGCCTCAAACTTCTTGCCCCAGCCGTTGAACTGGAAGTCTAGCAGGGTAGGCTCCTCGTCGCCTATGAGGGTGATGAAGCCGTGGTCGCGTGCCCAGGTGTCGTTGGTAGGCATTTGGTGAAGCGATATGTTGCTGATGATGTGCTGTGGCAGCTTCTCCTTGAGCAATGCCTCCACCTGTTCGGGATGGGGGGTGACGATGAGGAGTCGCTCACGCTGGGCAATCTCCATAGTCATTCTCACGTAGCACTTCTGCACCTCGTCGAGAATGTAGGCCCAATCCGTGCCAGCATGAGGCCAAGTCAACTGCACGCCACTTTGGGGAAACCATTCGGCAGGCAGATGTGCGGAGCGCATCTCACTCTGTTCGGGGCCATTGGCCTCGTTGAACCTGACTGTATTTGTCAGATCGTCAATACTGGATGTTGTTCGATGAAAGATTCTTGCCATATTGTAATTTCTGAATAGCTTACTTTCTATAAAGTCACAGAATACTGCAAATTTACATAAAATAATGAAATAAGCGTGTGGAAAAAGCTAAAAATATGTTTATTTGCTGTTGTGAGTGGTAAAAAAAATGAAAATAAGTTGAAAAACGTGTGCCATTGCTATCGTGTTACCATGATTTTTCGTACTTTTGCACTCGGTAATTATTCACCCAATTAGTAAAAAAGAAGATGAGAAAAAAGATTATCTGCATCAGCGCCTTAGGTGTGTTGATGGGCTCCATGATGAGTTGCAAGGAGAAAAGCAGTAGTAACGAAGGTGCACAGACGGAGCAGACGCAGGCTCAGGACGACCTTGCCATCCTTAAGGTGGATAGCGTGGAGGTTGACCTGCATTGGGAGTTTACCGACGAGAGCATGCGTGATTACGTAGATAAAGGTGTGCTGCCCGGATTGAAGTGCGTCATCGACGTGCCTTCATCAAGCCAGTCGGAGGTGTTGGCCAAGGCTGTGATGGAGTGGGTCAGCAAGAACGCAATGGGTGGCGTATATAATGGCGATGTGATGGACGTCAACAGCATGGCCAAGGCCTATGCCGACCACATACAGAAGAATAGCGAAGAGGGCGGAATGGGTCCCGACAGCCAGACGGAGTTCAGCGTGCGCAAGGTGTACGAGAACGCGCAGGTAGTCACCTTCCTGTACTCAGGTTACGACTATGCCTTTGGTGCTGCCCACGGAATGCCATACATAATGGGTGTTACCTTCAGCAAGAGCGATGGCAAGTTGCTGGATGCAGGTAAGCTCGTGCGCAAGGATGCCGACTTGCAAGCCTTCCTGAAGAATGGCCTAAAGAAGTATTTCGAGGCGAAGACCGATGAAGAACTGGGAGAAAACCTGATGATGGATGAAGGCAACAGCATAGATAAGCTGCCTGCTCCACAGACAGCTCCCTGGGTTGACGAGAGAGGCATTGTACTTGTGTACCAGAGCTACGAGATTTCCTCATTTGCAGCTGGTCAGCCAGAGGTGGTCATCCCCGTCAAGGATGCAGAGAAGGTGCTCACTCCTGAAGCCTGCGAGATGTTGAAGTAACGGATTTTTGGGCTTCCGATTAAAGAATAAGGTTTTACGATGCAAACTGAAGCACTTTCTCTTGTAAAGAGAACGGTAATCGCAGTTTTGTTATGCGGGTGTTGTGGTGTGCTGCAAGCTCAGCAGAAGGCGTCTTCCGACTCTACTGGTCGGGAACGCGTGCCTGTCAATGTGGCGCATCCGCAACTGTCGCTGACCGACTCCATCAAGGCGGACACCTTGCGCGAGGTAGTGGTGAGCAACAAGCGAAAAGTTAGCTTCCCCTTGAACAGTACTATGATGAAAGAAGTGACTTTCATGACTAAGTTTCGTCAAAGCTCTTTAGGTGGATGGCTTCAGAAGTATTACCCTATTGTCAACGATTATATTACCCATCCCTTTGGCTTTGCCGAACGCAAGCGCAACCGTAAGCGTAAGAAGGTAAAGCATGTTCTTGAACAATTTGATGCCGTTGGCACAGCAGATCCCCTGCAGGTGCTTCTCGATAGCGTGGCACTGGTACAAGGGAAAAAATAAAAAATATTATGATAGTAACAACCACTCCTCAAATTGAGGGACATACCATAGTAGAATATAAAGGTATCGTTACCGGTGAGACCATCATCGGTGCAAATTTCTTAAAGGACATTGCAGCTGGTTTCCGTGACTTCTTCGGCGGTCGCAGCAACAGCTATGAGAAAGTGCTCATTGAGAGCAAGGAGACCTCGCTCAAGGAGATGATTGAGCGTGCCCAGGCTCTTGGTGCCAATGCCATCGTGGGCGTAGATATTGACTATGAGACGGTGGGCAACGGCGGTTCCATGCTCATGGTGGCTACCAGTGGAACGGCAGTTGTCATAAATTAAGTGATGGTGCCACTTTTTGCCAAATACCTGTGCCGATTTGTAAATAGTTAAGGGTTAAGGGTTAATTTTTTG
Organism: Bacteroidaceae bacterium; assembly: GCA_024401185.1. Taxonomy (GTDB): domain Bacteria; phylum Bacteroidota; class Bacteroidia; order Bacteroidales; family Bacteroidaceae; genus Physcousia. Next base: position 49,057 of record JAKSLO010000002.1, read on the forward strand.
ACTTTTAATTTTTAAGTTTAAATATATTTGCGTAACTTTGCGGCCAGAAACATATCCTTTTGAAGCGTGAAGATTAAGGAAATCATTGACGCCCTTGAGCAATTTGCGCCTCTGCCCCTGCAGGAAAGCTACGATAATGCTGGCTTGCAAGTGGGATTGACAGAGGCGGAGGCATCAGGGGCTTTATTGTGTCTTGACGTCACCGAGGAAGTGGTGCGCGAGGCTATCGAGATGGATTGCAACCTGATTGTGGCTCACCATCCGTTGCTGTTTCGTGGCCTTAAGACGGTGAGCGACCAGACACAGGTGGAGCGTGTGGTGCGCATGGCCATTCAGAATGACATCGCCATCTATGCTGCTCATACCAATCTTGACAATGCCGAGGATGGCGTGAACTACAAAATAGCCGAGAAACTGGGTTTGGTGGATGTGCAGATGATCAATCCACGCAAGGTGAAAGTTAGCGTAGGCGGTCATGAGCGTATGGTGATGGCAGGTTCGGGCGTGTTGGGCTACCTCCTGGCTCCCCTCGACTCGCTGGTGTTTCTGGAGCGTGTGAAGTCGGCCTTCAATGTGGATTGCCTGATGCACAACGAACTGCTGAACCGCCCTGTGCAGAGTGTGGCACTATGTGGGGGCGCTGGCGACTTTGTGCTCGATGAGGCTATCGGCTTGGAGGCAGATGCTTTCCTGACGGGCGAGATGCACTACCATCAGTATTTCGGGCATGAGCAGCAAGTGCAGATTGCTGTGCTGGGACACTACCAGAGCGAACAGTTCACTACCGAGATATTCCGTTCGGTGCTTGAGGAGAAGGCTCCCGAGTTGCCCATCTTCATCACGCGAGTCAACACAAACCCCATCAAGTACTTGTGTTGACAGCCGCAAGGCAGAGGGATGCTTGTCTGACATGGGAGTTAGCTCCTGCGAGTAGTGCAGACTTGGATGTAAGAAAAATAAAAGTAGCCCCCTAACCCCCGACTTTTGACTACGGTCAAAATGTAGGGAATAAGAGTGATGTTGAAATAACAAACTTGTTATATAGAAGATAACTAAATATAAAACAATTTATGGCAAGAGAAAAATCAAAAGACCCCATGGAGTTGGCCGTTGACGTGAAGTTGAAGAACCTCTATTCTTTGCAAACCATGCTCAGCGAGATTGATGCTATCAAGATTCTTCGTGGTGAGTTGCCTCTTGAGGTACAGGACCTCGAGGACGAGATTGAGGGTTTGACCACACGTGTAGGTAAGATGCTCGACCAGATTGACGACTTGCGTCGTGAGATCAACGATCGTCGTGCTACTATCGACCGAAACTACATGGACCTTGACCGTTACAGAGACCAGCTTAACAACGTACGCAACAACCGCGAGTTTGATGCTCTGACCAAGGAGATTGAGTACATTGAACTTGATAACCAACTCCACGACAAGAAGATTCGTGAGGCTCAGGACAACATCGAGCGCCTGCAGGATAATGTACGTCGTTGCAATGGCGACTTGAGCGAGCGTCGTGCCGACCTCGACCTCAAGAAGAGCGAGCTCGACGAGATTATCTCTGATACCCGTTCTGAGGAAGAGAAGCTGCGTGAGAGATCAAAGGCTATCGAGCTTACCATCGACTCGCGTCTGCTGAGCGCATTCAAGCGTATTCGTAAGAATGCCCGCAATGGTTTGGGCATCGTTTACGTGCATCGTGATGCCTGTGGTGGTTGCTTCAACAAGATTCCACCTCAGCGTCAGCTCGACGTGCGTATGCACAAGAAAATCATCGTTTGCGAGTATTGTGGTCGTATCCTCATCGATCCTGAGTTGGCTGGTGTTGAACTCAACAAGCCTGCAGTAGAGGAGAAGCCCAAGCGTCGTGGTGCACGTCGTCGCAAGGATGCTGAGTAACAAGGACTCGTAAATTGTTACTGACTGACATTTGGAAATTAAAAGATACTCTGGCTGGCGCATTGAAAACCAGTGCGCTGGCTGAGTTTTTCTTTTAGTACATAGTTCATAATTCATAGTTGAGGCCTTCGGCCTTTAAAGTGCACAATAATAATTCACAATTCACAATTCATAATTCACAATTGACTTTGTCGAGCTCTCCGACCTTCTTCTGCCCTTCGAGCAAAGCGTCACCCTTCGGGATGCCAAGCGAGCTGGCGTGAAGTTGTGTAACGTAAAGACGCTATGCACAATGCATAGTTGGGGTCTTAGGTCTTCAATGTTCATAGTGCATGGTTCATGGTTGGAGATGTCAAATATGCACTTTTGCAATTTGTGCAAATTGCTTCTAAGAGTAAAGTAATCTAATAACAATGAGAAAGTTAAGCTTATTATTTTCGGTAGCCGTCATGTCGTCGCTACCCCTTATGGCTCAGCAAAAGAGCTACCAATCACAGATTTGTAATGCAGATGGTACGGTTACATTCCAGTATCGTAACGATAAGGCAAAGGATGTTCAGGTGGATGTGCAGTTCGCCGGTCGAAACGCCATGAAAAAGGATGCCAAGACAGGCATGTGGACGGTCACCCTGGGACCTGCTGCCCCCGACATGTATCCTTACTGTTTTGTGGTGGACGGAGTGAGCGTGATGGACCCCATGGCCGACCAGTACTTCCCCAACGAGGGCTTCAAGAACAGCCTTCTGGAGATTCCTGCCAAGCAGGGCACTTTGCCTCACGACATCCGTAAGAACGTGCCTCATGGCAAGGTAGATTACATCCGTTATTACTCCAAGAGTTTAGGCGGTGTGAATAATGCCATCGTCTATACTCCTGCCGGTTATGACAAGGATGTGAACAAGAAATACCCTGTGTTCTACCTCATCAGCGGTACTACCGATACCGAGGAGGTGTATTATAAGGTGGGTAGAATGAACTACATCCTCGACAACCTCTTGGCCGAGGGAAAGGCTCAGGAGATGATTATTGTCTTGCCTTATGGTAACCCTACCAAGTTGCTCACAGCTCCCGCGCAAGGAGGTGGTTTTGGCATGATGATGCGTGATGTAGTGGGCGAGGACGTTACCGGTGACCTCATGAACTATGTGGAGTCGCACTACCGTACCATCAATGATGCCGACCATCGTGCCATTGGCGGTTTCTCGCGTGGTGGCAACCAAGGTTTGGGCATTGGCTTGCGTAACCTCGACAAGTTCTCCTATCTTTGTTCCTACAGCTCGTTCACCTCTACCGACATACCCGGGGTGTACGACAATGCCTCGCAGACGAACCAAAAGATCAACCTCTTCTGGTTGGGCGTGGGTACCGATGACTTCCTCTATGGCAATGCTCGCGACTACATGCAGCACCTCGACGATCACGGCATCACCGCTGTAAAGGAATATACTACCGACAAGTTCGGTCACACATGGATGAATGCCAAGTATTTCCTTGACCACACCCTGCAGCTTCTCTTCAACAAGGAGGCTTCCCGAAAGGCCATGGCAACTGCCCAGCCTACGAAGCCCAAGACAGGTGAGGAACAGCAGTTTACTGCAGGTGTTATGGCACGCCTCTTCCCCCGTCAGGTTGTTTCTCCTGAGTGGAAAGGCAACGAGTCGGTCACCCTTCGCATCAATGCTCCTGAGGCAAAAGAGGTGAGGGTAGAGGGCGAGATGCTCAAAGCCCCCGTGGCCATGCAGAAGGATGCAGATGGCGTGTGGAGCGTAACCCTGACGCAGAACATCGACGACGTCTATAAGTACTGTTTCGTAGTGGATGGCACACAGGTGGCAGATCCAACAAATATGTATCTTTCACCCGATAAGGGATTCAAGTATAGCGTGCTTGCCAATCCCAGCCAAACTGAACAAGCCTTGGGTGAGCGTGCTTTTGGTAAGGTTACTTACGACCTTAACAGCATGACGGCTACCTATTGCTCGGCAGATGCTATGGCACAAAAGGATGTGGCTACGCTCATGAAGTCAGGCGTAAAGGTTGTTCAGGTGGTTCCTGGTAAAGACGACACGATGGAGAGCTGGTTTAAGGTGGGTTATGCCAACCTTATAGCCGACTGTCTTATTGCCCAGGGTAAGTGCAAGGCTGTAGTCATCACCACTCAGTCGGTCAAGGGCGCCGCTATCGTCAAGGCTGATGATTACAAGACGTGGAAGGAGAGAAGGGCTGCGCTTGAAAAAGCCATCATGTAATAAATTGTCCTTCTTTTTCCTAAGAGGAAAAAGCTTGTATAAACAAAGGCTGACGCGGAAATGAACTCTGCGTCAGCCTTTGTTTGTTGTGTATGTGTGCGCTTACATTCTCGGATTCAGCGAGAAGTTCCAACGGCTTGGGTGGTGCTTGATGGTGAGCACTCTGGGTTCGATGTCATGCTGACTCTCCATGTAGAGGTGTACGGCTGTGGCTATGGCAGCCTTTTCCTGCTCGCTGATCTCCTTGCCACTGGCCTTCTGTAGGTCGGCCATGAAGTTGGCGCGAGCCTTTCCACTCTTGTAGTTGCGATACTGCTCTGGGTGCATTGCCAATTCAAACAGTTCCTCATCGTCCTGTCCGCGATCCCATCCGTTCTCCTCCATCTCCTTGATGAATTCGGGGAGGGCATTCTGGTAGAAGGTATGAGGATCTTGGGTGACGAACTCCCTCTTTTGCTCTTTGGCCAAGTCGATGATCTCTGGGGCAATCTCGCCAGGCACCTTGCCCGATTTGCCCAATATCATGCCCCATACGGAGTCATCCATCATCACATAGCGACCCTTGCCCTGTTCGAGAGTGAGCAGGTTGAAGAGCGCGATGTTCTTGACGTACTGCGAGAAGGGTGTTACCAATGGGGGGAAGCCTACCTTGGGCCAAACATACTCCACCTCCTTGAACAAGGCCACCAGCATGTCGTCCGTGCTCAGTTCTGCCAACCCCTTCTGCTTGCGCAGGTTGTTGATTACCTCTTGTATGCCACCCAGGTCAGCCATCATTGAACCCATCATTCCGCCAGGCAAACCACAGCCGAGCAGAAGCGATGACATGTGCTTGTTGGCAGGGTTGATGAAGTAACCCAGCCACTCGTCGATAAACTCCTGTGTCAGCGAACGAGCCTTCATATAAGCGTTCATGTTGATGTCGGGCACCTCAAATCCCTTCTGCTTCAGCATGGCTTGTACTGAGATGACATCGGGGTGCACCTTGCCCCATGAGAGGGGTTCGATGGCAGTATCGATGATGTCGGCACCATTCTCGCAAACCTCCAGGATGCTGGCCATTGAGAGACCAGGACCAGAATGGCCGTGGTATTCAATTACCACTTCAGGGTGGCGCTCCTTGATGGTGCGTGTCAGTTCGCCCAGAAAACCAGGAAGGCCTATGCCAGCCATGTCCTTCAGGCATATTTCGGGTGCACCAGCTTCTACAAAGAGGTCGGCCTTGTGCGCGTAATACTCTACGGTGTGTACGGGTGAGTTGGTGATGCAAAGTGTGGCTTGTGGAGTCATGCCAGCCTCAAGCGCCCACTTGATGGAGGGTATGATGTTGCGCTCGTCATTCAAGCCGCAAAAGATGCGTGGTATGTCCACGCCCTGGGCATGCTTCACGCGGTACATCAGCTGTCGCACATCGTCGGGCACGGGGTACATACGCAGGGCGTTCAAGCCACGGTCCAGCATGTGCGTCTTGATGCCAGCCTCATTGAAAGGCTTGCAGAAGGCACGAACCGCATCGTTGGGATTGTTGCCCGCCATGAGGTTTACCTGCTCAAAGGCACCTCCATTTGTCTCTACTCGTGCAAAGCATCCCATCTCAATAATGACAGGGGCAATGCGCTCCAACTGGTCCTTGCGTGGCTGAAACTTACCGCTGCTCTGCCACATGTCTCGGTACACAAGACTAAACTGGATTTTCTTTTTCATTGTCGTGTATTTTTGTTTCGTTATTTCTTTTTTACTACGTATTTTTTTCGAGGAAGCCTTCTGCTTATGATGCATCGGGTGGTTGTTTCTCCTCTTCTTTCGTGATGCGTTTTTTTCTTTAAATAGGTTGTGCTACGCTTGTTACGTGGTTTTGTTAAAATGGTTATTTTGCCTGATAAAAGTTGATTAGGGCGCGCAAAGTTACAACGAATTATTAAATCATACAACTTTTTCTTTATAAAAATGTAAAGAACATTCGCACGCACGCGTATATATGATGTGGCAATTTTTTTCTGTGGTCAGCCAAAATAAAATAGTTTGCATTTTTTTTCTTTTTTTCTTGGTCAGTTTAATAATAATGCCTAACTTTGCACTGCATTTGGTTCCCTGGTGCGTTGAAAATCGCATTCGGGGCTAAGATGGGAACGCAGTGTGATTCTGCGACATTACCCGATGCTGTGAGTCCTTTTTTTGTTCGGCCCACATGTCACTGGATGTTCAACTGATGCTGACAAGCTTCAGCACGAGGTTGGAAATCATCTGGGAAGACGAGTCGAATTTTGAGGATGAAGTCAGAAGACCTGCCACTTGCATCACGATGTGTGTCCACGGGATTATGGATGCCAGTGTAATGAACATATAAACCATGTTTGGGGGTGCTCATAGCAGCTCTGCGTGGTGTGTCTGTATGCGCTTTGTAGTGCGTTTGTTGGGCTGTCTGCCGACGGCTCAATAGTGTGCTGTAGGGTGTTAACGATAACAAATGTCAAATACAAAACAATTGTTTCAATGAAGCGGTTATGCGCCGCTTGAGAGGAAGTAAAAGAACTATGTTTAAGATTTTTACAGGACATCATCTCGTAAAGGAGTATCACGAGAAGAAGAAGGGCAATCGTAGCAGCAAAGCCAAGAAGAATGTCATCAAGATTTCAATTGCGCTGATTGCAAGTTTGGTGTTGTGGCTCATTCCCACCGAGTCGTTTGGCATCGATGGGCTTACCCAGATAGAGCAGCGTGTCATTTCAGTATTCTGTTTTGCCACCTTAATGTGGATTCTTGAGGCCATTCCCTCGTGGACAACATCCGTGGCGCTTGTGGTCATTCTGCTCTTTACCTGTAGCGACAGCGCCTTTACCTTCCTCATTGACGGCGATGCCGATCAGGTGGGTAAGGTCATTTCGCACAAGAGTATCATGGCATGCTTTGCCAACCCCGTCATCATGCTTTTCATCGGTGGATTCATCCTTGCCATTGCCGCCACAAAGTGCGGTTTGGACGTGAAGCTTGCCAAGGTGCTTATCAAGCCCTTTGGCACCAAGTCGGAGAATGTCCTGCTTGGCTTCCTGCTTGTCACGGGTCTTTTCTCCATGTTCCTCTCCAACACGGCCACGGCCGCTATGATGCTTACCTTCCTGGCTCCTGTACTCAAGAGTCTTCCTGCCAACGGAAAGGGTAAGATTGCACTTGCACTCTCCATCCCCGTAGGTGCCAATATTGGTGGCATCGGAACTCCCATCGGAACCCCTCCCAATGCCATTGCTATCGACTTCCTGAACAACCCTAACGGATTGGATATGAACATCGGTTTTGGTCAATGGATGATGGTGATGGTGCCTTTTACCATCGTACTGTTGCTTATCTCGTGGTTTGTGCTGAAGACCCTTTTCCCCTTCACCCAAAAGACTATTGAACTGAAGATTGAGGGTGAGACAAAGAGCGACTGGCGCTCTATCGTGGTGTATATTACTTTTGCTGCCACCATCCTCTTGTGGATGCTCGACCGCGTTACAGGTGTTAACTCCAACGTAGTGGCTATGTTGCCCGTAGGTGTGTTCTGTGTGTGTGGCATCATTACCCGAGGTGATTTGGAGGAGATCAACTGGTCGGTACTGTGGATGGTTGCTGGTGGTTTTGCCCTTGGCGTTGCCCTTCAGGATTCCGGTTTGGCTCAGCATCTCATTGCCACCATCCCATTTGGTGAGTGGTCTCCCATCCTGATGATTCTGGGTAGCGGCATCCTCTGCTATGCCATGGCCAACTTTATCAGCCATACGGCTACGGCCAACCTGCTTGTTCCCATCCTCGGTCTTGCTGGCATCTCAGCCGCAGCTAATCTCGAGTCGTTGGGAGGCGTTAGCACCCTGCTCATCGGTGTTTCGCTCGGTTCCTCATTGGCAATGATTCTGCCTATCTCAACTCCTCCCAATGCTTTGGCACATGCCACTGGGCTTATAGAGCAGAAGGACATGATGCGTGTGGGCATCATCATCGGTGTCATAGGTCTTGTTATTGGCTATACTATGCTGATCTTTGTGGGTAAGGCTGGCATTTTTTAACTAAGAAGATACCAATATTATTATAAAGTCTGCTTATTTTTTGAAACAAAGAGCAATAGACTAAGTCTAAAAAAAAGTTGTATTTTTCAAATGCGTCTCCGCTGGGAAGCGGGGACGCATTCTTGTTGGTATGCACCAGCTATTCTGTGGCTGGGAAACTTCACGTACTACTTAAAGAGCTTGGGAGCCAGAGTATTGAGATACAGGCGCCAGTTGGCCCATACGTGTCCGCCATCCGACTGGAAGAAGGTATGCTCCAATCCGGCTTCGGTAAGTAAGGCATCCATCTTCTTTGAGTTGTCGTATAGGAAGTCGGTCGTACCGCATGCCAGGAAGTAGAGTTTTACGCCCGCAGCCTTCAAAGCCTTTACCTGTTCGAGTGTAGAGCCACCAGCAGCCGACTGAGGACAGATGTAGTCGAACATCTTGGGATAGAGGTTGGTGGCTGTGAAGGTATGGCCGCCACCCATCGAAAGTCCGGAAATGGCTCTTGCCTCGGGTTTGGCAATCACGCGAAATTCCTTCTCGATGAAAGGTACGATTTCCTCGCACAAGCTCTTCACATAGGCATCTGCCTGTAGGGGATCGCCATAGTTGGTCTTACTCTTGGGAAGTCCCAATGTCTGGGCAGCTTGTTCGTTGGGATTACCGTTGGGCATTACCACAATCATGGGTTTGGCAAGTCCTTTCTCAATCAGGTTGTCCAGAATCTGAGCAGCACGTCCCATTGAGGTCCATGCCTCCTCATCGCCACCCATGCCATGGAGCAGATACAGTACCGGATATTTCTGTCCCTTGTTCTTCTCGTATCCATAGGGAGTGTACACGGTCACTCTTCTGTTCATGCCCAGTATCTTGCTGTCATACCATTTATAAGACACTGTGCCTCGCTGGTTGGCTTCGAAGTAGTTTTCGGTACGTTCTCCCGGCACCATCAGCATGTTCAGGTATCGTGTGCCGTCGCGCTGCACCATGAAGTTCTGAGGGTCGTTCACAGTCACACCGTCCACCACGAAGTTGTATGTGTAGATTTCGGGGGTAGGGGTGTCGATGGTCAGTTCCCAGACTCCGTCTTTGCCTTTCTTCATGGGGATGCCACCTCCGTAGTGTTGCTGGTCGGGCATCCAGCTTCCGGCCAGATTGACTACTGTGGCATAGTTGGCATTGAGGCGGAACGTCACCTTTTCACCATTCAATTCGGGCGACTTTGTCTGTTGGCCGCGACCACCGAAATTAAAGTTCGATAACTCTTGTGCGGTTGCTGTGCCAAGGTTCAAAAGGGCTACAGCTACCAAGGTTGCAATTTTTTTCATAAGCGATTAAGGTATTTGGGTATTATTTGAATTGTTCTTCTGCAAATTTAGCACTTTATATTGAAAACACATTGCCATTTTGGATTTTTTTTTCTGAGTGGTTGTTCAATTTCCCCATTTCTACCCTATGGCAAGGCTAAGTAATTGAAGTTTCCCACCCTTTGGGTGGCTGAATCTTAGGAGTTAAAGTAAGTTCTTCTGCACTTTGTGCGAAGCATCGGCCTACGGCACGCTGAGCGAACTTTTGATGGCGGCAAAAGTAGAAGATACGTTTGTGAGATGCATCCAAGGAGTAGGACATTCGTCTTTTAACCTTCTCTCATCCCTCTTCTCTCTTCTCTCTTCTCTTTTCTCTTTTCTCTTTTCTCTCATTTCTCATTTCTCATCTCCCCTCCGGGATCTCTGGCAGAAATTCCGTCTTGTTGTTCTCATAATCCACCTTGCAGCAGAAGTGTTGCAGGCCGTTGCTTATTATTATATAAGGTACGCGCAAGGGCAGGTTGTACCTCCAAACCTGGTCGAACACCTTTTGGGTGATCTGTACGCTTGGTGCCTTGTACTCCACAATCATGAGCGGTTTGGCTTGTGTGTCATATACCACCGTGTCGCAGCGTTTCTTCATGTCGCCCACTTTCAGCGAGATTTCGTTGCCTATACGTGAGGCAGGGTAACCCTTGACCATGATGAGGAAGTGCACGAAATGCTGCCTGACCCACTCCTCGGGTGTCAATGCCACGTAACGTTTGCGAAGGGGGTCGAACACCATCGTGCGTTCGCCCTCTTGCCTCGTTTTCAAGGGTGCTGGTGGCAGATTAAGTACTTTTTCCATTATTCTCGCGCTTATTATTTGTTTCTTATTTCGCTAATTTGTATCTTTGCAATCTATACTCCCCATTTACCCCTTGCTAAGGCTGTATTGCCTGCGTAGGGCGGAGAGTGTCTGCAAATATACGAATAAATTATGAAAAGCAAACAAGAAATCGTAGAAAATTGGTTGCCTCGATACACGCAACATCCACTCGAGGATTTTGGCAAGTACATCTTGCTCACCAATTTCAATAACTATGTTGACCTCTTTTGCGAGAAGTTCGGCGTTCCTACGCCGGGTTATGAGGCCAATATGCGCATGGCTACGGCTGAGGGAATCACCATCATCAATTTTGGAATGGGAAGCCCCAATGCGGCTATCATCATGGATCTGTTGGGTGCCATCCATCCCAAGGCTTGCCTCTTTCTGGGCAAGTGTGGAGGCATCTCGCATAAGACGCAGTTGGGCGACTTCATCCTGCCTCTGGCAGGCATCCGTGGCGAAGGTACCAGCAACGACTACTATCCTGCCGAGGTGCCTGCGCTACCAGCCTTTATGATGCAACGTGCCGTGTCGTCGGCCATTCGCGATTTAGGGCGCGATTACTGGACGGGCACGGTTTATACCACCAACCGACGCATCTGGGAGCACGATGAGAAGTTCAAGGAATACTTGCGTTCTACGCGAGCTATGGGCGTTGACATGGAGACAGCCACACTTTTTACCTGTGGCTTCCACAACCAGATTCCCACAGGAGCCCTTCTGCTTGTCTCGGACAACCCCATGACCCCCGAGGGCGTAAAGACCACCGAGAGCGACCGCAAGGTTACCCAGAACTTCGTGCACCAGCACGTAGAGATGGGCATCCTGGCCTTGCAGAAGATTCAGCAGGGCGACAGAACTGTACGTCACCTTAAGTTCGACTGGTAAAAATGGCTGCTAAACAAACTGGGTCCTCGTACGAGGATATTATACGCGACGTGCGTGCCGGCAACTATTGCCCTATCTACTACTTCATGGGCGATGAGGACTACTACATTGACCGTTTGAGCGAGTTCATCGTGAACAGCGTGCTGCGCGAGGAGGAGCGCGACTTCAACCTCGACATACTCTATGGAGCCGAGACGCGTGCCAATCAGGTCATACAGTATGCCCAGGGCTTGCCTATGGGTGCCAAGTATCGCGTGGTGTTGCTGCGCGAGGCACAAGCACTCGACGACCGCGAGGCGCTGGCTCCCTATGTGTCGCACTACAACCCCTCCACCATCCTTATCGTCTGCCACAAGCATGGCAAGCTCGATGCGCGTCGTGAACTAGCCAAGGAGGTCAAGAAGGTGGGTGTACTCTTTGAGTCGAAGCGACTTGCCGACTACCAGTTGCCAGGCTTCGTCACCTCCTATCTCAAGCGCAAGGGATTGGATTGTGAACCCACCGCTGCCCAGATGCTTGCCGAATTTGTAGGAAGCGACCTCAACCGCCTCTCTTCTGAGATGGACAAACTGCTTCTGGCCATCCCTCAGGGGGGCATGGCAGTCACGCCTGCACTCGTGGAGGAGCATACTGGCATCAGTAAGGACTACAACAATTTTGAGTTGCAGAATGCACTTGCCATGCGCGATGTGCTCAAGGCCAACCGTATCGTGAAATATTTTAACACAAATCCGCGTGGTTTTGCGTTACCACTCACGCTTGCTTCGCTTTTTGGTTTCTTCTCCGATCTTATGATGGCGTATTATGCACCCGCTCGCGACGAGGCAAGTGTGGCCAACTGGCTCGGAAAAAGCACCTGGGCCATACGTCAAGCCATCATGCCAGCCATGAGGAATTACAAGGCGACGAAGGTAATGCAGATACTTGGTGAGATACGAAGAACCGATGCCAAGGGCAAGGGAGTAGGAGGGTGCCGTACGTCTCCTGGCGACCTTCTCTGTGAGCTGGTGTTCTTCATTCTGCATTAACAGAATGGGGTGGTGCTACCCCTTTGCAAGTCTTCCTCCTTCGTTGGCGAAGGCTGTTTTCGACATCAGATTTTGATGTGTGTGACGCTTCAATACCCTCCTTTAAACTCCCCACATCGGGGAGTTTTTTTGTGGCATCTGGCTTGTTGTATTCCTCTTGGCAAGATCTGCACACCACCCATTATGAGGGCGGTTGAAAGGGTAAGGTAGGGTAGGATCAATCAAAAAAAGTAAATTCCCATTGCCTTTCTCTCTCCGCAGCTTTTCTTCCCCTCATTGGGGTGCGTGGTTTATGGTCAGAAACCCTGATTTCGGCCTTTTTTCATGATTTATTTTTCTATTTCACCCGAAAACATAAACAAGAATTTTTGGCTTTATTCTTATTAAATATAGTAAGTTATGGCAGTTTCTCATGCGCTGAGAATCGCGTAAAACAGCTCGCCTAAGTCAGCAATAAACGATATTTCTAAAATGTAGAATTTCATATTTGGCAAATACCGCAAAATATAGATTTACATATTTTAACACACGCGTTTTTTGATTTTGTAAACCGAATTTTGTTTTCACAATTCTAAACTTCACAATTCTAAACGCACAGCTTCAAGTTTACAATTCAAAAACACAAATACAGAAAACTAAAATTATAGAATTGTAAACCATTTGAATATATGAATGTATATTTATTATTCACCCCATTTTGATGTGTAAGTGCCTAAAACCCAGTATAAAAGATGCATTTATATAGAAAATGAAAGTAAATTGATGTAAAAATATGCGAATTTACGCAAGTTAGCTTTTTTGTGTGTTATTTTGACCTAATATAACGTATTACTAATCAGTTTTTAGGCAATTCCTTTTAAAAGTATAAACTACAAATAGATAGACTCATAGTTATGCACAACCCCTATCAGTTTAGAAATGTAAAGTTTCGCTTTGTGAATCCCAAACGGTTGTTCGTTTAGAAATCGGAATCACAAATTTATTTTCAATTTTGAGAATAGAATTTTGGTTTATATTTCTTTTTTTTGTACCTTTGCATTTGTAAAATCACACCCCCTATAAAAACTGGAGTTAAAAACGTAAAATATTGTAGTGATGAAAAACCGAATCCAGCAGGTCATGCTAAACCGAGGAATGAGCCAGAAGGAGTTCTCACGTGCTACGGGTATTTCGCCCGCTTCGTTGTCCAGTATCTTTAATGGCCGTACAGCTCCCACCATTAAGCATGCCGATGCCCTTCACCGCGCCTTCAAGGAGCTCAACATGTCGTGGTTGATCTTTGGCGAGGGTGAGATGTATGGCACTCCGGGCATGTCGGGTGATGCCCCTCTGACGGGTGCTGAGGTAATGTCTGCTGCTCCCGATCTGTTTTCTTCCTTTACCGAGGAGGCTGCTCCCGACTACAATGCCTCTGCCACACACTACAATTCACAACCCTCGGCCAATGGTATGCACGCTGCTGCGGGCAACAGTCAGTCGGCTGGTGTGGGTACGCACTCCCAGGTGGGTGGCATGCAGCCAGCTGCTGTAGCTCCACAGTCATCGTCCTACAATGCGCAGCCATCTTCGCCCTACAACACACAGTCGCAAGGCTACGGTTCTAATTCGTCGGCTCGCCCTTCGCAGCCTTCGTCCTACAACTCTCAGCCATCGTCTTTCGATGCTCATCCTGCCAGTCATGGCTATGAGGCTTCTCCGCGTGCAAATGCCGAGGATGTTGCCCCCCGCAATTTCATCCCTTCAGGCGAAATGGTAAATTTTCAAGACAAAAAGCAACGAAAGATTGTAGAGATTCGCATCTTTTTCGATGATGGAACCTTTGAGACGTTCAAAGGTTAGTAATGGTGAAATAATAAGTTCAGAAAGATTTGGTATGTATTTTTGAGATAGTTTTGCGCTGTCATGAAGAAACATAGCGGGCTATGTGACTGAAAGGCAGCGAAAAAATAGCCAAAAAGACAACCAAAGCTGAAGGAAGCATCATGCTATGAACTTTAGGAAATTATTATTTTACCATTACTTAATCATGCGCATAGCTAAACTTTTGGCCTAAAAAACTTGCCTTTCGGATTTTTTTTCCTAACTTTGCCCTTGTATTTTATATAAGGTATCTAAAAACAATGAAAAAGTATATTCTCGATTTAGAGGTTGTTGAGGTCACAAAGCCCCATCCGCGCTATGCTCTCATCAAACTCACACGCAAGGAGGGTCAGCTTCCTGAGATGAAGCCCGGACAGTTTGCACAGCTTCGTGTGGATGGTAGTGCCACCACCTTCCTGCGTCGCCCTATCTCCATTCATTATGTGGATTATACAACCAACCAGTTATGGTTCTTGGTGCAGACAGTAGGCGATGGCACTCACGCCCTTGCCCGTCTTACCCCTGGCAGTATGCTCAATGTGATGCTTCCCTTGGGTAATGGTTTTACTATGCCTCAGGATGCCAGCGAGCAGATACTGCTTGTAGGTGGTGGTGTGGGTTGCGCCCCTTTGCTCAACATGGGTAAGGCCATGAGCGAGATGGGTTGCCGTCCTACCTTCCTCATCGGAGCTCGCTCCAAGAGCGACCTCCTTCAGCTCGACCTCTTCGCTCAGTATGGCGACGTCTATGTCACCACCGAAGATGGCTCGTACGGCGAAAAGGGCTTCGTCACTCAACACTCCCTGTTGGCCGACAAGAAGCGTTTCCAGCGCATCAGTACCTGTGGTCCCAAACCCATGATGATGGCGGTGGCACGCTATGCGCGTGAGGCAGGCATCGCTTGTGAGGTCTCGCTCGAGAACAAGATGGCATGTGGTGTAGGAGCCTGCCTTTGTTGCGTGGAGGACACCCAGGAGGGGCACAAGTGTGTTTGTACCGATGGCCCTGTCTTCGACATCCGCGACTTGAAGTGGTAAGTAAGCGTAATCTTCATATAAACCTTATTCTGATTACTTACTTTCCAACTGCATTTTACAATCTGACAATTTACAACTTCCTTTTTCAAAGTGGCAAACTTATCAACGCAAATAGGTTCACTCAGTATGGTGAATCCCGTCATGACCGCATCCGGCACGTTCGGCTACGGCATAGAGTTTCAAGATTTCCTCGACCTATCGCAGGTTGGAGGCATCATAGTTAAGGGCACAACCCTCAACCCCCGCCAGGGCAATCCCTACCCACGCATGGCTGAGACAGCACAAGGCATGCTCAACTGTGTGGGATTGCAAAACAAGGGTGTGGCTCATTTCTGCGAGCACATCTATCCCACCATCAAGGACCTGCCAACTCAGGTGCTGGTCAATGTCTCTGGTTCGTCACCCGACGATTATGCCGAGTGTGCTGCTCGTATCAATGAACTGGACAACATACCTGCCATAGAGCTCAACATCTCGTGTCCCAACGTCAAGCAGGGTGGTATGGCGTTTGGTGTTACTCCCGAGGGTGCAGCTACCGTGGTGCGTGCCGTTCGTGAGGCTTACAAGAAGACGCTCATCGTGAAGCTCTCGCCCAACGTGACCAGCATCACCGACATTGCCCTTGCCGTGCAGGATGCAGGTGCCGATGCCGTGAGCCTTATCAACACGCTCATGGGCATGGCTATTGATGCCGAGAAGCGCAAGAAGTTGCTCTCCATTGGTACGGGTGGCTTGAGTGGTCCTTGCGTCAAGCCTGTGGCTCTTCGCATGGTCTATCAGGTAGCACATGCCGTCAGCATTCCCGTCATAGGTTTGGGAGGCATCAGCAGCGCTACCGATGCCATTGAGTTCCTCTTGGCCGGAGCTACTGCCATCGAGATTGGCACAGCCAACTTCCTCGATCCTGCCATTGCCCAAAAGGTGGCTGTCGGCATCAACGAGTATCTCGACCGTCATGGCTTCAATGATGTAAAAGACATCATCGGCGCATTGGAAGATTAGTTGCAGAGGTCACCCCAAAAATATTGTGAAAATATTTGCAAAACGATTATCGATTTTGTATCTTTGCAGACGGAAAAGCGAGGTCGTTTTCCTATGTTTTTCCTCCAATCAGCACCCTATGTTTGCACAATTGGCTTACGTCTGGCTTACGTGTTTTTACGTAAGCCAGACGTAAGCAA
>JAKSLO010000020.1 GCA_024401185.1 Bacteroidaceae bacterium
CCTTACGCTGAGGACCGTCGAGAATCATCTGGTCGCCAGTGTAAGCGTGGATGGTTGACATGATACCGCTCTGGATAGCAGCATACTTGTTCAAAGCTGCAGCCATGGGAGCCAAGCAGTTGGTGGTGCAAGATGCAGCAGAGATAACCTTATCCTCAGCAGTCAGAGTGGTGTGGTTAACGTTGTAAACGATAGTGGGCAGATCGTTACCAGCGGGAGCTGAGATAACAACCTTCTTAGCACCAGCCTGGAGGTGAGCAGAAGCCTTCTCCTTTGAAGTATAGAAACCGGTGCACTCCAAAACTACGTCAACATCGTTAGCTGCCCAGGGGCAGTTTGCAGCGTTAGCCTCAGCAGAGATCTTGATCTCCTTACCGTCAACGATGATAGAGTTCTCAGTTGCCTCTACGGTGTGCTTACCCTCGCCGAACTTACCAGCGAAACCACCCTGAGCGGTGTCATACTTCAACAGGTGAGCCAACATCTTGGGGCTTGTCAAGTCGTTGATAGCAACAACCTCATAACCTTCTGCCTCAAACATCTGACGGAAAGCCAGACGACCGATACGGCCAAAGCCGTTAATAGCTACTTTTGTCATTTTTTTAATAATTTAATGGTTAAAACTACTATAAACTTATTAATCAAGATTTCTGCGTCGAACGAAAAAGTGTCTTACCCACAATTACAATAATGTGCAGACCTACATGCCGTCAAAAGTAGCACTAAAAGTACCATTATGTAGCAATATTTGGCCAATTTCATCACTTTTTCTTTATTTACAGCGCAAAATTACAAATTTATTTTTAATTTCGCATTGTCAAATACTGATTTTTTTAAAATAAATCGCAATTATTATGAAATTTGTAGAAGAGTTTAAAGCATTTGCATTGAAAGGCAACGTGATTGACATGGCTGTCGGTGTTATCATCGGTGGTGCGTTTGGAAAGATTGTAAGTTCGGTTGTTGCCAACATTATCATGCCTCCCATTGGCGTCTTGGTGGGTGGTGTTGACTTCACAAAACTCAGCGTCACTATCAAGGATGCTGTTCCTGCCGTCCTCAACGAGGCTGGCGAGGAGATTGAGGCTGCTAAGGAAGCCGTGACATTGAACTATGGTCAGTTCCTGCAGGATGTCCTTGACTTCGTTATCATCGCTTTCTGCATCTTCATCATGGTGAAGTTCATTACCAAGCTTACCACCAAGAAGAAGAAAGAAGAGAAGCCTGCCGAGCCAGCTCCTGCTCCCGAACCCTCAGCTGAAGAGAAGCTCCTTACCGAGATTCGCGACCTACTGAAGGAGAAGAAGTAATACATAATTAAATAATAGGAACTCACCGAGAGCGACTAACTTAAGAACCAATTAATCAAAAAAAAGATAAACATGAAGAAATATTTAGCAGAATGCATTGGTACATTCGTACTGACATTCCTGGGTTGCGGCGCAGCTGTCAGCCTTCATTGCGGATATGATCCCGCTTCTGTTATCGGTACTGCCATGGCATTTGGTTTGGCCGTAATCGCAATGGCATACACCATCGGTGGCATTTCGGGTTGCCACATCAACCCCGCCATCACCCTCGGTTGCCTGCTTACCAAGCGCATTAGTGGAAAGGACGCAGCATGTTACATGCTGGCACAAGTTGTAGGAGCCTGCATAGCAGGTGGCATTCTGGCATTGGCCTACGGAACCGCATCAGGCATTGGTACCAACGGTATTGGCGCAGGTTGCCACGGCAGCATCATCCGTGCCGTGGGCATTGAGGCCATCCTCACCGCCTTGTTCGTATTCGTTGTGCTGGGCGCAACTCATAAGACCAATGGCGAGACCAGCAAGTTCGCTGGCTTGGCAATCGGATTGAGCCTTATCCTCATCCACCTCGTAGGCATCCACTTCACCGGAACAAGCGTCAACCCTGCTCGTTCTATCGGTCCTGCCATCTTTGTGGGCGGTGATGCCTTGGCAAATCTCTGGATATTTATCGTTGGACCCTTTGCAGGTGCCATCGTAAGTGCACTCGTATGGAAGTGCATAGAAGAAAAATAATTACAACATCTAAAAACACAAAACAAATGAAAAAATTTTTTGTTGCTGCTCTCGCACTCATCTGTAGTGGCAGCGCATTCGCAATTGACAATGAGCCCGAGGAGGGTTTGACCACCCAGATTTTCGTGGGTATGAACACGAGCAAGATTAGCAATCTGACTGAAATGGATGGCAAAATTGGTGGAACCGCAGGTATCAAGTTCGAATACATGCTCCCCAACGCTCAAGGCACCTACATCAACGCCGGTCTTGACTGGACGATGAAGGGCGCTAAGAAGACGGTTAAAGCCAACTTCCCCGGCATTGGTACCGTAGATGCTATCACAAGCATACCCACTCACTACGTTGAGTTGCCCGTTCACCTCGGTTTCCGTTACAACATCCTCCCCGAGTTGGGTGTATATGCTGACTTCGGTCCCTACTTCGCATTTGGTGTTACCGGTAACTGCAAGTTATCTCTCGACGCCGATGGTTCACAGGTGGCTCAGTACGAGGACAGCTATGCCATTTTCAAGAAGTCTTCTTCAAGAACCAACTTCCAGCGTTGGGATGCAGGTCTCGGCTTCCGCATCGGTTGCGAGTACGACAATCGCTACAGCCTTAACATTGGCTGCGACTGGGGTATTACCGATATGTGGCGCGACACCTATCGCGATGCCATGCACGATTCTGGCGTTCAGCTCAATAAGATCAAGAACTTTAACATGACCATCGCATTCGGTTATCGTTTCTAATCTGTCACCCGACAGAACAGTCCATACAGAGGAGTCTTCCAACAGCGTTTTGGAAGACTCCTTTTTTTCAGTGCATAGTTCTTAGTGCATAGTTCTTAGTTTTTGCGCAAAAACCCACAAAATATTCATACATTTTGCATAGCGTGTGCCTTCAAGCTTCACCCGAGGATCGCCCGAGGATCCTACACAATTTCGTGGAGAATTGTGGAGGAACCTCGGGGAAACCTCGGGTGAAACTCGCAAAAATGCTATTATCAAGGCAAAGAATTTGCGTATATAAGATAATATTATTATCTTTGCGCAAAATTTCATAGACTATGAGTAACCAACGTTATATGATGCGTGGCGTAAGCGCCGCCAAGGAAGATGTTCACAATGCTATCAAGAACATCGACAAGGGTATTTTCCCCCAGGCTTTTTGTAAGATTATCCCCGACATACTGGGCGGTGATCCCGAGTACTGTAACATCATGCATGCCGACGGTGCTGGCACCAAGTCGAGCCTGGCCTACATGTACTGGAAGGAGACAGGCGACCTGAGTGTGTGGAAGGGCATTGCACAGGATGCGCTGATCATGAACACAGACGACCTGCTCTGCGTGGGTGCTGTGGATAACATCCTGGTAAGTTCTACCATCGGCCGCAACAAGATGCTCATCCCTGGCGAGGTCATCTCGGCCATCATCAACGGTACGGACGAACTCCTGCAGCAGATGCGCGAGATGGGCGTGGGCATTTACGCCACCGGTGGCGAGACGGCTGATGTGGGCGACCTGGTACGTACCATCATCGTGGACAGCACCGTAACTTGCCGCATGAAGCGCTCTGACGTCATCGACAATGCCAACATCCGTCCCGGCGACGTGATTGTGGGTCTCTCGTCAAGTGGTCAGGCCACCTATGAGACGGGCTATAACGGCGGTATGGGCAGCAACGGTCTTACCTCGGCTCGTCACGACGTGTTCAGCAAGTATCTGGCAGAGAAGTACCCCGAGAGCTACGACAAGGCCGTGCCCGAGGAACTGGTTTACAGCGGAAGCTACAGGCTGACCGACGAGGTAGAGGGCAGTCCCATCGATGCAGGCAAACTGGTACTCTCCCCCACCCGCACCTACGCTCCTGTTGTTAAGAAGTTGCTGGACGACATGAAGGCCTTGGCTGCCGAGCGTGGTGTGAAGTTGCAAGAGGTACTGCACGGCATGGTGCATTGCACGGGTGGCGCACAGACCAAGGTGCTGCACTTCGTTGGTGACAACTGCCGCGTCATCAAGGACAACATGTTCCCCGTGCCTCCCCTCTTCAAGGCCATCATCAAGGAGAGCGGTACGGACTACGCCGAGGCCTACAAGGTCTTCAACATGGGTCATCGCCTGGAAGTGTACGTCGCTCCCGAAGACGCCGAGAAGGTCATCGCCCTTTCAAAGAGCTTCGGCATCGACGCACAGGTAATTGGACGCATCGAAGAAGGAAAGAAGAGCCTGACAATCAAGAGTGAGTTCGGAACATTCGAGTACTAAAAAGTCCCCTACTCCCCGAGGGTGAATAAGGAAGAATGGCAACAGGTAACAATTAGCAATGAAAACGGCTGCATACTACATAGGAAAAATCCAGCATTACAAGGAACTGAATGCTGAGAAATTAGGAATCCAAAGAATTGGAATCTTTGGCTCTGTAGCGCGTGGCGAACAGAACGATCAAAGTGATCTTGACGTTTTCATTGATCTTAAGGATGCAGACTACTTCGTTCTGTGCAACATACACGACGACCTGGAACAGTTGTGTGGCTGCAAGGTTGACCTTGTACATTTGCACCGCTTCCTTCGCCCTCTATTAAGAAAAAATATAGAAAAAGATGCAATCCTGGCATAACGACATAATCACAGACCGTTTGGAACAGATACGTGAAGCCATCTCTCTGATAAACGAGTGGAGCGGCCCGTATCATACGGAGGAAGATTTCCTCGGTTCGCCTACGGGAATGGCCATGCTTGATGCCAGCATCCTACGACTGCAAATCATCGGGGAAAGCGTCAGAGCCATCGAGGATATGACACAGGGGGAACTACTCTGTCATTACACGTCCATTCCATGGAGAAACATCATTGGCTTGCGAAACATCATCTCTCACGACTATGCAAATGTTAACTACACAATGATAGTGAAGATCATTAAAAACAACTTGCAGGATTTGGACAACACAGTGAGTGAGATTATTATAGATTTAAACAATAACAAGATACATAAATGATAGAAGATAACGAGTTACTCTCGCGCCTTGAAGGCTTGGTTAGCCGCTATGAGGAGGTTTCGACCTTGATCACCGACCCCTCGGTGATTGCTGACCAGAAGCGCTACGTGAAGCTGACCAAGGAGTGGAAGGACCTGGGCAAGATAATGGAGGCCAGAAAGGAATACATCGGTTGCCTGCAGAACATTGATGATGCCAAGGAGATGATCCAGATGGAGGATGACGCCGACATGAAGGCTATGCTCCGCGACGAGATGGCCGAGAGCGAGAAGCGCCTCCCCGAACTGGAAGAGGAGATCAAACTGCTCTTGATTCCTGCCGACCCCGAGGACGACAAGAACGTCGTGCTGGAAATACGTGGCGGTACAGGTGGCGACGAGGCAGCCTTGTTTGCCGGTGACTTGTTCCGCATGTATTCGAAGTATTTCGAGACAAAGGGATGGAAGATGGCGGTATCGAACTTCAACGAAGGCGCTGTGGGCGGCTACAAGGAAATCGTATGCAGCGTTACCGGCGAAGGCGTATATGGCATCATGAAGTACGAGAGTGGCGTACACCGCGTGCAGCGTGTTCCCGCCACCGAGACCCAGGGACGCGTGCATACCTCGGCTGCTACGGTGGCCGTGCTGCCTGAGGCAGAGGAGTTTGATGTGGAAATCAACGAAGGCGCTATCAAGTGGGACACCTTCCGCAGCCAGGGTGCCGGTGGTCAGAACGTCAACAAGGTGGAGTCGGGTGTACGTGCCCGCTACATGTGGCGCAACCCCTTTACCAACGAGGACGAGGAAATCCTGATTGAGTGTACCGAGACGCGCGATCAGCCCAAGAACAAGGAACGCGCCCTGGCACGTCTGCGTACCTTCATCTATGACAAGGAGCATCAGAAGTATCTTGACGACATCGCCTCTCGACGCAAGACCATGGTCAGCACGGGCGACCGCTCTGCCAAGATACGTACCTACAACTATCCGCAGGGCCGCATCACCGACCATCGCATCGGCTACACCATCTACAACCTGCCCGCCTTCATGGACGGACAGATTCAGGACTGCATCGACCACCTCATCGTGGCCGAGAATGCCGAGAGAATGAAGGAGGCCGATCTCTAAACAGAAATCCAAATATAAACAACGGAAATATGACAAGAAAAGAACTTTTCGAGAATATACAGAAGAAGCAGAGTTTCCTCTGCGTAGGTCTTGACACCGACCTGAAGAAAGTCCCCGAGCACCTCTTGAAGGAAGAAGACCCCATCTTTGCCTTCAACAAGGCCATCATCGATGCCACAGCGCCCTATTGTGTGGCCTACAAACCCAACCTTGCATTCTACGAGGCATTTGGCGTAAAGGGCATCATGGCTTTCGAGAAGACGGTGAAGTATCTGAAGGAGAACTACCCCGACCAGTTCATCGTGGCCGATGCAAAGCGTGGCGACATTGGTAATACAAGTAAGATGTACGCGCGAACCTTCTTTGGAGAGTACGACGTTGACGCGTTGACAGTAGCTCCCTATATGGGCGAGGACAGTGTCACTCCCTTCCTCGATGGTTATGATGGCAAGTGGGTAATCCTCTTGGCTTTGACCTCCAACAAAGGTAGCTTCGACTTCCAGCTCACAGAGGACAAGGAAGGTGAGCGTCTCTTCGAAAAGGTAATTCGCAAGAGTCAGGAGTGGGGCAACGACGAGAACATGATGTACGTGGTAGGTGCTACCCGTGGCGAAATGTTCAAGGACATTCGTGCTGTGGCTCCCAAGGCATTCCTGCTCGTTCCTGGCATAGGCGCCCAAGGTGGAAGCCTTGAGGAAGTATGCAAGTATGGCATGATTGAGGATTGCGGTTTGCTGGTCAACAGCAGTCGCGCTATCATCTATGCCGACAACACAGAGAACTTTGCTCAGGTAGCAGCCAAGAAAGCAAAGGAAGTGGCTGAGCAGATGGCTGCACTTTTGAAGTAAAACAAAAAAAAGAAGAAATGGAATTTACCGCAGGAATGATAGCAGGCCTCATCGAGGGCACAGTAGTAGGCGATCCCGAAGCAAAGGTCAACAACTTTGCCAAGATTGAAGAGGGAAAGCCTGGATGCATCTCTTTTCTGGCCAACGACAAATATGAAAACTACATCTACACCACCGAGAGCAGTGTGGTGCTGGTGAACAACAACTTCCAACCCAAGAAGGAAATCAAGGCTACCCTCATCAAGGTGCCCGACGCTCGTGAGGCTGTAGCCAAACTGCTTCAGATTTACGAAAGCATGAAGCCCAAACGCACCGGCATCAGCGATCTGGCGTTCATCGACTCATCGGCTAAGGTGGGCAAGAACTGCTACATCGGTCCCTTTGTGGCTATTGCCGAAGGTGTGGAGATTGGCGATGGCTGTGTGCTGCACCCACATGTCACCATTGGCAAGAATGCCAAGGTGGGCGAGAACACCGAAATCTATAGCAACGCCGTGATCTATCACGATTGTAAGGTGGGAAGCCGTTGCATACTTCATGCAGGTTGTGTCATCGGTGCCGACGGATTTGGTTTCCAGCCAACTGAGGAAGGCTACGAGAAGATACCCCAAATCGGCATCGCCATCATCGAGGACGATGTAGAGATTGGAGCCAACACTTGCGTTGACAGAGCCGTGATGGGAGCCACCATCGTTCACAGCGGAGTAAAGCTTGACAACCTTGTTCAGATAGCGCACAACGACGAGATTGGCAGTCACACCGTAATGTCAGCACAGGTGGGCATTGCAGGCTCTACCAAGGTGGGCGAATGGTGTATGTTTGGCGGACAGGTAGGTGTGGCTGGCCATGCCACCATTGCCAACAAGGTGATGGCAGGTGCTCAGTCGGGCATTGCCAACAGCATCAAGAAGGATGGTACGGCCGTACAGGGTGCTCCTGCCATCGACTACAAGAATTTCTGGCGTTCAAGCGTGGTTTTCAAGAACCTGCCTGAACTCAACACAACCGTCAATCAATTGAAAAAAGAGATTGAAGAACTTAAAAACAAATTGAATGAACAACATTAAGCAATGTACTTTGGGAGACAGCTTCTCCCTGACAGGAAAAGGTCTGCACACAGGTTTGAAACTCACGCTGACCATTCTTCCAGCCCCCGAAGATCATGGGTACAAGATACAACGTATTGACCTTCCCGGCGAGCCTATCATCGATGCTATTGCCGAGAATGTTGTAGAGACAACCCGTGGCACCGTGCTTGCCAAAGGCGAGGCACGATGCAGCACAGTAGAGCATGCCATGGCAGCCATGTATGCCAACGGCATTGACAACGTGCTCTTCCAGGTTAACGGTCCCGAGTTCCCCATCCTCGATGGTAGTGCCGAACTCTATGTCAAGGAGATTGAGCGCGTAGGCATCAAGGAGCAGGAGAAGGAGAAGAACTACTACGTGATAAAGAGCAAAACCGAGATTAAGGACGAGGCAACCGGTTCATGCATCACCATACTTCCCGATGAGGACTTCAGCATCACCACGATGATTGCATTCAACTCAAAAGTGTTGAACACTCAGTTTGCCACACTCGATGATATGCGCAACTTCGACAAGGACATCTCCGCAGCCCGCACCTTTGTGTTTGTTCGTGAGATTGAGCCTCTGCTTATGGCAGGCCTCATCAAAGGTGGAGACCTTGACAACGCCATTGTCATCTACGAGAACGAGATGTCACAAGAGAACCTCAACAAACTATGCCAGCTGACCGGTGCTGAGGCACACGATGCCAAGATGAAGGGTTACCTGCAGCATAAGCCTCTGGTATGGGAGAACGAGCCTGCGCGTCACAAACTGCTCGACCTTATCGGCGACATGGCTCTCATTGGCCGCCCCATCTTGGGTCGTGTCATTGCCACCCGTCCCGGTCATACTATTAATAATAAGTTCGCGCGCCTGATGCGCAAGGAGATCAAGAAGTTTGAGGTTCAGGCACCCAAGTACGACCCCAACAAGGCTCCCGTGATGGACAATATCCGCATTCGCGAATTGTTGCCTCATCGCTACCCCATGCAGTTGGTTGACAAGGTCATCGAAATGGGCAAGAAGTACATAGTGTGCGTGAAGAACGTTACCTCCAACGAGCCTTTCTTCCAAGGACACTTCCCCACCGAGCCCGTCATGCCTGGCGTATTGCAGATTGAGGCTTTGGCACAATGCGGTGGCATATTGGTGTTGAGTGGTGTGGAAGAGCCTGAGAAGTGGAGTACATACTTCCTCAAGATTGACGATGTAAAGTTCCGCCAAAAGGTAATTCCTGGCGACACACTTGTCTTCAAGGTTGAATTCGTTGTACCTCCACGCCATAACATCGCTACCATGCGAGGCTTTGCCTTCGTGGGCGAGACTTGCGTAATGGAAGCCACCTTTACGGCACAGATTGCAAAGAACAAGTAAGACGTCTTTGTCCACCTTTCTCAAAGACAAAGGTGCGATAATAGACATCGAGCAGGAAGCCGGTCAGCAATGAAGGACTTCCGACACATAGAGAAAAATAAACCACATAGTGCTGCAATTCTCCCCCATAGGACATGCAGCCCCCTCCTTGCTGGGAGGGCGGGGGAAGAGACATTTATGAGTAAAATCAGTCCATTAGCACATATTCATCCCAATGCTAAGATTGGTGAGAACTGTGAGATTGGCCCTTTCTGTTTCATCGATGACAATGTGGAGATTGGCGACAACAACACATTGATGAACAGCGTCACCATACTCAGCGGTGCACGCATTGGCAACGGCAACATATTCTTTCCTGGTGCTGTAATCAGCGCCATACCTCAGGACCTTAAGTTCAGAGGTGAAGAGACCCTGGCCATCATCGGTGACAACAACAAGATTCGCGAGAATGTAACCATCAACCGTGGTACCGCCGCCCAGATGCGTACCAAGGTGGGCAACAACAACCTTCTGATGGAAGGAAGCCATGTGGCTCACGATGCAGTAGTGGGCAACGGTGTCATCATAGGCAACAGTACAAAGCTGGCAGGCGAGATTGTCATCGACGACAACGCCATCCTGAGCGCAGGTGTACTGATGCACCAGTTTACCCGCGTGGGAAGCTACACTATGGTGGGAGGTGGCACACGCTTCAGCCAGAGCATCCTTCCCTACTCCATGGTGGCACGTGATCCTGCTGCATTCTGCGGACTGAACCTGGTAGGTTTGAAACGTCGTGGCTTCGACCGTGAACTCATCAACCGCATTCACCAAACCTATCAGATTATTCTGGGAGGAGGCAAGCTGGCCGATAACATTGAGCGCGTGAAGAACGAGATTGAGATGAGTGCAGAGATACAATACATTCTCGACTTCATCGAGTGGACGGGCACCCGTGGTTTCATCCGTTAATGATGATAGGCAGAAACGACATAAGCCATTTTCATAACCTTAATATATATAAAAAGGTAAAACATGAAAATGGAAAGACGTATAAACTAAAATTGTGATAAAGAGATGATACTGAAAATCACAGTGGCGTCAAACGAGGTAGAGGATTTTGCATTGGAGATTCTCATTGATGCCAATGCCACCTTTCTCGACCTTCACAAGACCATCCTAAAAGCCTGCCAGTATAAGGAGGGAAACGACCATCGCTTCTACATCTGCAATGAAGACTGGCGTCCTGAGCACCGCATCCTTCTTAACGACGATGGCAGCATCGGTTCGGACGAAGATCTTTACCTGATGGATGACACCGTAATGGCAGACTTCCTGGAGGATGAGGGACAACGTATGGCCTACCGGTTCGACCCTGAGAGCCGACGCATCTTTTTGCTGGAACTTACCGAAACAATCTTCGGAAACCGCCAGCAAGAACCCGAGGTAAAGCGTCGTTATGGTATGCCCCCCATACAGTCGGAGGAGGAAGAGGAAATTACGCCAACTCCTACTCCTACAAATACAGACACCGACGAATCAGAGCTGGACGAGTCGTTCTATGGTGACGAGGGATTTGAGGCAGAGGAGTTTGACGAGGAGGGATTCGACATAATGGAGTAATCTGCAATATGGAGAAACTCAAATAAAAAACCTCCAGCATTCTATCCCCAACAGCAAAATTACTAATGCTGAATTATGAATGAGGAATTGAGCAACAAGACTCTCATCGTACTGTTAGGTCCAACAGGAATAGGAAAGACAGAACTAAGTCTGCAATTGGCAGAAAGGCTGAGCTGTCCCATTCTGAACTGCGATAGCAGACAATTGTTTCGCGACCTGAAGATTGGCACAGCTGCCCCCACACAGGAGCAGTTGGAAAGGGTTAAGCACTATTTTGTGGGCACCCTGTCACTCGATGAGTACTACAGCGCAGCTCAATACGAAGCGGAGGCACTATCCATACTTGAGTCACACTTCAAAAGCCACGACGTGGCCATCCTCTCTGGAGGTAGTATGCTCTACATCGATGCTGTGTGCAAAGGTATTGATGACATTCCCACCATAGACGAAGTGACGAGAAAGGAATTGAAGCAACGTCTTGAGAAAGAAGGACTTGAATCATTACTCAACGAATTGAAGGAGCTCGATCCTGAATATTACGAAATCGTTGACAAGCATAATACTCGCCGTATCGTCCATGCCCTGGAAATATGCCACATGACAGGCAAAACCTACACTTCATTCCGAACAAGCGAGAAGAAATCTCGTCCCTTCCGCATCATCAAGATAGGTCTGCAACGCCCTCGTGAGGAATTATTTGAGCGTATAAACAAACGCGTGGAGATGATGATGCAAGAAGGACTGATGAATGAGGTGATGCAGAACCTGCCGAACCGCCATCTAAATTCCCTCAACACAGTAGGGTACAAGGAACTGTTTGAATACCTTGACAACAAGGACAAGAAAGATAAAGAAAAACGCGAACTCTTCATTAAAGGTCACTTAACCACACTGGCTGATGCCGTGGAGAGAATAAAAAAGAATACGCGGGTTTACGCTAAAAAACAAATGACATGGTTTGCCAAAGACAACAACATAACATGGTTCCATCCCGACAACATCGATGGCATCATGAAATGGATTGACGAGCAAATCAAGAAAGAGAAAAAACAAGATTGTTTGTCTGAAACGCAACATCCAATGTCCTGATGCAAGGAAAATGGTTAAATGCGCGGGTATAATTACAAGAAAAGAAAATGAAAATCCTCAAAAAATTCTTTCACGCTATCTACGGAGGACGCTGGTACAAGCGTGTGGTAATGTGGTTCCTTACCCTTATCCTACTATTCTTCCTATTTCTGGGAGCAGTAGATTTCAATCTTTTCGGACTATTTGGTCCAACTCCAGGCTTCAGCGACATCAGAAACGCTGAAAGCATGAACAGTGAAGCCAGCGAGATTTACAGCGCTGATAGCGTGCTATTAGGACGCTACTTCAGCGAGAACCGTTCGGCTGTCACCTACGAGGAGATTTCTCCCATCCTAATCCGTACGCTGGTAGATACCGAGGATGAACGTTTCTACAACCACTGGGGCATTGACTTCAAAGGTCTATTCTCAGCAGCCAAGGATATGGCAAAAGGCAAAGCACGCGGTGCCAGTACCATTACCCAGCAGCTTGCCAAGAATCTTTTCGTAAGAACCAAAAACTCTGCTACGGGCAAATTGGGAGGAAACATTCTGATAAAGAAAATGAAGGAATGGATTATTGCCACCAAACTTGAGCTTTCACTTACCAAGGAAGAGATTGTAACGATGTATCTCAATACGGTCGATTTTGGTTGCAACTCATTTGGTATCAAGACTGCATGTAGAACCTACTTCGGCACCACACCCGACCAAATCACCTACGAGCAGGCGGCTACCCTTGTGGGGTTACTTAAAGCCACCAGCTACTACAATCCACGCACCAACCCCAAGAACAGCAAGGAGCGCCGCAATATCGTTCTCGGCCAGGTATTCGACAAAGGGCATATCTATCTCAATGGGAAACCTGCCACAAAGGCCCAGTTCGATTCTTTGAAAGCACTTCCCATCCAAGTCGTCGAGAATCGTAATGAGAGCAGCAACGATGGTGTGGCTCCCTATTTCCGCAGAGCTCTTACCGACTACATTTACATGCTTTGCGACAAAGGCTACATCGAGGGCTATGACAAGGACAACCACCTGGACCTTTATGCCGATGGATTAAAGATATACACCACCCTTGACACTCGCATGCAGAACTATGCTGAAGAAGCCGCTCACCGTCAGATGTCTGCCACCCAGCAACGTTTTGACAGCCACTGGCACAACATGAACCCCTGGCGCGATGAACATGGGCAGGAGATTCCCAACTTCTTGGAAAACCTTGCCAAGAAAACAGGGTACTATGAGTATTATGACAAGAAGTTCAAGGGCAATGAGGACAGTATATTCAATCACCTCCGCAATGACAAGCATTTGGTGACCCTCTACAGCTATGATGGCCCCAAGGAGGAAATGATGAGTGTCATGGACTCTATCCGCTACATGGTATCCTTCCTGCATTGTGGCTTTGTTGTGATTGAACCCGACACCCGTCATGTCAAGGCGTGGGTAGGTGACCTTGATTTCAATTCATGGCAATACGACAAAGTGACAGCCATGCGTCAACCTGGTTCCACCTTCAAACTTTTCGTTTATACAGAAGCCATGAACCAAGGTATGACACCCAACACACGTCGTCAGGATAGTTTCAAGTCTTATCCTGACACCGTTGACGGAAAGCCCACAAGATGGACACCTCACAATGCCGATTGGTATTTCAGTGGCGCAAATATCACTCTCAAGAGCGCCTTTGCCATGAGTGTAAACAGCATTGCCGTAGGCCTTGGTTATGAATGTGGAATCGACAAGATTGCCAAGACTGCCAATGCCATGGGTATTGAGAGTAAATTGGAGGCTAAACCCTCACTCTCACTTGGTTCAAGCGATGTAAACTTGCTCGAACTAACTAACGCTTACTGTACCCCTATAGCAGAAGGCAAGAGCAACATGCCCATCATGGTCACAAAGATTGTTGACCGTCACGGAAAGGTTATCTACGAAGCTCAACTCGAAGCTAAGCAAGCCATCCCCTATCGTTCGGCATTCCTCATGACCAAGATGCTGCAAGGAGGTATGTCTGGTACCAGTTCACGTCTGCGTGGTTTTGTGGGACAAGGATACTCACAAGCTGACTGGGGAGGCAAGACAGGAACGAGCAACAACCATAGCGATGCATGGTTCATTGGAGTCACCCCCAAACTCGTCTTCGGATGTTGGGTTGGCGGCGAGTATCGTAGCATACATTTCCGCACAGGCGAACTGGGACAAGGTAATCGCACAGCCTTGCCAGTATGTGGTGACTTCATGAATCAAATTATGAAAGACAGTCGCTTCGCAAAATACCGTGCAAAGTTTGGTGAGCCCAAGGAGGCCATTGACAAGAAAGACTATGTCGGTGGAATCGAATATGTAGGTGCGCCTAAAGAAGAAGGTGAAGGCGAAGGAGGAGAAGGCGGTGCAGATGGAGCATCGCCATCAGAATAAACCAATAGCTTCTACCAAACGCCCCTACAAAACACGAGTATCGTGCAGGAGCAGATGGGGAGAGGTAAACTTGAAGTAAGACAAGGCACTCCCCTGTAGCCGTAGTGTCCCTTGTGCTCTTCGTAGAGTTCCGCTATTCGACGACGTACCTCAAGCCATGAAGGAGGGATATACATAGAAAGTTCTACAACAGATTATACTTTTACCACATACTTTAACAAAGAATGGACATAAAGCAGATAGATACCAGTGGACCCGAGTTTCAGAATGCTCTGAATCTCATCACGCATACCCATAATTCTCTTTTCCTCACGGGAAAAGCAGGAACGGGTAAGAGTACCTTTCTGAAATATGTCTGCAGCCAGACAAAGAAGAAATATGTGGTATTGGCTCCTACTGGTATTGCTGCCATCAATGCGGGCGGACAGACGTTGCACAGCTTTTTCAAGCTGCCTTTTCACCCTCTTGTGCCCGATGACCAACGCTTTGCAGGACGTCGCATCAAAGAGTTTTTGAAATACGGGAAACCACACATCAAACTGCTTCGCGAACTCGAACTCATCATCATTGATGAGATTTCAATGGTACGTGCTGATATCATCGACTTCATCGACAGGATTCTTCGCACCTATACAGGTAACTTCCGTGTTCCCTTTGGGGGAAAACAGATGCTGCTCATAGGTGATGTCTTTCAATTAGAACCTGTTGTCAAGTCTGATGAACGTGACATTTTAAAACGATTCTATACCAATCCTTACTTCTTTTCTGCTCGTGTCTTTCGCGAAATGGAATTGGTAAGTATCGAACTTAGCAAGGTGTTCCGTCAAAAAGACCCCGTTTTTATCCGTACTCTCGACCATATCCGAACCGGAGAGATTTCTGAAAGTGAGATGCGCCTACTCAACACGCGTGTGGGAGCATCCAACACAGATTGTCCCGAGAACGCAAATGCGATGAGCATCATCTTAGCCACTCGCCGTGACAATGTTGATCACATCAATCAAACACACCTTGATGAACTGCCCGGCGAATCACAAGTGTTCAAAGGAACCATAAAAGGAGACTTTCCAGAATCCATGCTGCCTACACTCATGAACCTCGAGCTAAAGGTTGGCGCACAGATCATCTTCATCAAGAACGATCAAGACAAACGATGGGTAAATGGTACTTTAGGAACCATCATCGAGATTGACGAAGGAGAAGAGGAACTTGCGGTAATACTTGACAATGGAAACGAAGTCCGTGTCAAACAGGAACAATGGGAGAACGTTCGCTATACCTACAACGAAAAGGAAAAAAAGATAGAAGAAGAGGTTTTAGGCACTTATGCCCAACTCCCAGTAAAACTGGCATGGGCCATCACCATACATAAAAGCCAAGGCCTTACATTCGATCGTGCCACCATTGACTTCACAGGAGGTACCTTTGCTGGCGGACAAGCATACGTGGCATTGAGTCGCTGCCGTTCGCTTGAGGGAATGTCGCTAAGCCAGCCTCTCTCACAGGCAGAGGTGTTTGTACGACCTGAAATCACACAATTTGCTACACGTTTCAACGACGATGCCTCCGTACAACGAGCACTTCAAGCTGCCCGTGCCGACATTGAATACGCAGCGGCTATCAAAGAGTTTGACCAATTCAACATACCCGAGGCACTCAACCATTTCTTCGTGGCCATTCATGCACGTTACGACATAGAACGCCCATTGCAGCGGCGTTTCCTACAAAGCAAATTGGGAATCGTACGCAAGTTGAAGGCTGAGAACGAAGCAATCAAGAAGCAAATGCTGGAGCAGCAGCAACGCCTTCAGCAATATGCCAAGGAATATTTCGAGATGGGTAATCTCTGCATTACAGAAGCCCACAACCCCAAGGCTGCCATCCGCAACTACGACAAAGCCATCGAACTATACCCCACCTTTGTGGATGCATGGGTACGCAAGGGTATCACACACATGGACGAAGGACAAAAAGAGGAGGCACAGCGTTGCTTGAAACGAGCCACAGAAATGAGTCCTGTACACTTCAAGGCATGGTATAACCTAGGGCGACTTCACATGGAAATAGGTGACTTCGAGCGTGCCATTAACGACTTTTCTCACGCTACCAGCATCAAGGATGACTATGCCAAGACATTTGACCTCATAGGTGAATGTTTCTCACGCCTGGGTAAAGAGGAGGAAGCAGAGCTTAACTGGACCATTGCTGAGCAAATTCGCAAGAAGAATAAGAATGACAATTAGGATACAACCTTGACTATCAAAGAAACATTTATAATGGAACACATATTAAACGAGCACAACAAGGATGAGCATCGTCCTTCACATACTGCCGAGCATCTGCTTAACCAAACCATGGTTAGGATGTTTGGTTGCGAGCGTTCAAAGAATGCACACATTGAAAGGAAAAAGAGCAAGATAAACTTTGACCTTCTTGCCTGTCCTACCGCCGAGCAAGTAGCTGAGATTGAAAAGAAGCTCAACGAGTTGATTGAAGCCAACTTACCTGTCACATACGAGTTTGTGACACGTGACACCATACCCGAAGGTGTGAAGCTCGACAAACTGCCCGAAGATGCCAGCGAGACATTGCGACTTGTACGCATCGGTGACTATGACGTATGCCCTTGCATTGGCCAACATGTAGAATCAACCAAGCAGATTGGAAGCTTCCGCATCACCAGCACAAGCTATAATGAAGGTTCTTTCCGCATCGTGTTCAAAGTAGCCAGCACAGAATAATGTCCAAGAAACTTCCCAATCATCTTTACTTCTTCGTTGCGCTTCTGGTAGTGGCAATATGGGGCGAGACTTTCGTCTCTTCTAAGGTCTTACTAACCGAAGGGATGATGCCTGCCGATATTTTCTTCTATCGTTTCACTCTAGCCTACCTGTGCATGGCCATGCTTTCACACAAACAGTTTCTTGCCAAGAATGCGAAAGACGAACTCAAGTTCTTGGCTCTTGGCTTATCAGGAGGCTCTCTGTACTTCCTAACCGAAAACATGGCATTGAAATATTCCACGGCTTCAAACGTGGCCATCATCGTGGGCACCACCCCCATGATGACCGCATTATTGTTGGCATGCTTCTACAAGGATGAACGTATGAACATACGGCAAATACAAGGTTCGTTCATAGCCTTTGCCGGATTGGTCATGGTGGTGTTAAACGGACAGTTTGCCTTGCACCTCAATCCTTTAGGAGATGCACTTGCATTAGGGGCATCTATCACATGGGGAGTGTACTCCTTATGCATGAAGTCACTATCCCAACAATATGATGTACGCTTCATAACCCGAAAAGTATTCGGCTATGGTCTGCTCACCATCCTTCCATGGTTTTTCTTCGTGCAACCCCTCCAAACCGATCTTGCCATTCTGGGCAAGAGTGTGGTATGGATGAACCTGCTCTATCTTGCTTTAGTCGCCTCACTTCTTTGTTTCCTTACATGGAACTGGGTATTACCTCGTCTAGGGGTAGTAAAGGCAACCAACGTGGTGTACACACAATGTGCTTTTACTATGGTCATCTCGGCATGGGTTCTAGGAGAACGCATCACATGGTTTGCCATTGCTGGTACAGCAGTTCTAATTGCAGGAATGCTGCTCATGATAAAAAGAAAGTAAGCTCTCCGTTATTTCTTTTCGAGTTCTGCCAAGTCCTCCATCTTCTTGGTTTCAAGGAACTCATAAATGCCACAGAGATGCTCGCGCACCCGCTGATGTCCAAATTCATACACCTTATTCACCAGTCCGTCGAGGAAGTCACGGTCATGACTTACCACGATGAGCGTACCGTCAAAGTCCACAAGCGCTTGCTTCAGCACATCCTTCGTCTTGAGGTCGAGGTGGTTGGTAGGCTCATCGAGGATAAGCAGGTTGACAGGTTCAAGCAACAGTTTGAGAATAGCCAAACGAGTACGCTCACCACCTGAAAGCACCTTAACTTTCTTGGTCGATTCTTCGCCACCAAACATAAAGGCACCCAGCAAATCTCGGATCTTATTGCGCACCTCACCCTTTGCTACGTCGTCAATGGTCTGGAATATAGTCAGTTCATCGTCAAGCAACGAAGCCTGATTCTGTGCAAAGTAGCCAATCTGCACGTTATGGCCCAACTGCAGCGAACCTTCATGCTCAAGTTCTCCCATGATACATTTCACCATGGTTGACTTACCTTCACCATTACGCCCCACAAAGGCTATCTTTTCCCCTCGCTCGATGGTGAAAGAGGCATTCTTGAATATTACTTTTTCACCGTCGGAAGAATTATCCGAAATAGGAAAACTCTTCCCCACTCCGTCTGCAATCACAGGATACTGTCCCGAACGTGCCGAGGGCGGGAACTTCAAGCGTAAGCTTGAGGTATCTTCCTCATCCACCTCTACAAGTTCCAGTTTCTCAAGCATCTTTACACGGCTTTGCACCTGGAAAGTCTTGCTGTAGGTTCCCTTGAAACGTTCTATGAAGTCCTTCGTTTCCTGAATCATTTTCTGTTGCTCCTCATACTGCTTCTGCTGCTGTACGCGACGCTCCTTACGCAGTTCCAGATAGTGACTGTATGAAGCACGATAGTCGTAGATGCGTCCCATCGTAACCTCAATGGTACGGGTGGTAATGCTGTCCACAAACTTACGGTCATGGCTGATGACCACCACAGCCTTTCCCGAGGTCATGATGAACTCTTCAAGCCATCCTATTGACTCGATGTCAAGATGATTGGTAGGCTCGTCAAGCAGCAGCACGTCGGGGTTCTTCAACAACAGTTTTGCCAACTCTATGCGCATACGCCAACCACCCGAGAACTCACTCGTCTGGCGGTCAAAGTCCTTACGTTCAAAGCCCAATCCCAACAGCGTTTTCTCCACGTCCTCCTCAAAGTGAGTCATGTCAATGGCATAGAACTTTTCCGACAATGTGCTCACTTTCTCGATGAGAGCCATGTACTCATCGCTTTCATAGTCGGTACGTGTCTCCAATTGATGGTTAATCTCGTCTATCTCCTTTTCCGTCTCTCGCAGATAGGCAAATGCCTGCGATGCCTCCTCGAACACAGTACGTCCGTCTTCTGTCATCAAGTGCTGGGGCAGATAAGCCACCACGCAGTCCTTGGGTACTGACACATTGCCTCGCGTAGGTTGACGCACACCAGCAAGAATCTTCAGCATAGTACTCTTTCCCGCACCATTCTTACCCATCAGGGCAATACGATCCTTCTCGTTAATCTGGAATGAGATATCCTTAAACAAAGTGGTTCCTCCAAACTCTACGGCGATATTTTCTACTGAAATCATTAGGCTTTTGTTTTGGTTTCTTTTTCGGGGTGATGTATGCTCACCACTTTTGAGTTGCAAAGGTAGTGATTTTTAGGCAAATCTGCAAATGAAAGGTCTCCAAAGTTACGAAATCCCGCCTTGGGCCAGATACCAAAAAGAGAGCTGACTCCATTGAGCCAACTCTCTATTTTTATATGTAACTGATAGAATTACTCAGCAACAGCCTCTTCAACAGCAGCAGCCAAGCTGTCAACTGCCTCAGCTACTTCTTCAACAGCAGCCTCAGCCTCCTCAGCAGCCTCTTCGCTGTGCTCTTCCTTCATACCGAGAGCGATGCTCTTCTTCTCAGCAGCAGCCTCAGCCTTAGCCTTGTCCTCAGCTGAAAGACCGTTCATCCACTCCTCAGCCTCCTTAGCAATCTTCATCATACCCTCAATGTCATTCTTCTGAGATGCCTCATAAACCTGCTGAACATAAGCCTCAGCCTGTGCCTCTACACTCTTCTTACAGCTAACAAAGGTCATGCTCATAGCAGCCAATGCGATAACGAAAAACTTCTTCATTTTTTTGCTTTTTCTTTAAATTGTTAAAAATATAGTTTTTGTTTTTCTACCTTGAATTAAAAACGCTGCAAAGTTACCCCTTTTCGCGAACACAGCAAAATATTTCGCAAGAAAAAAGCTTTATGGGCAAAAAAAATCATAAAATACACCATTTTTGCCCATTTTGGAGCAAAATTATTCTGCAGCAACTTCGGCAACCTCGGCCACTGTGCTATCAGCGGGAACTTCCTCTGCCACTTCGTCTTCTTCAACCACATGAGTTTCCTGCATCTTCTTCAGTTCGTCCACCGACATGCCAAGGCTCTTAGCCATGTACTCCATGAAGACCTGTTCGCTGATTTCCTTTGCCTTCTGCTGATCCTCTTCCGACAGGCTCTTAATCCACGCTTCCGACTCCTTCTCAATGGCAGCCAGTTTCTCCTTGTCGCCAGCCTCCTCGGCAGCAATCATCTGCTCACAATAAGCCTTCACCTGAGCCTCAACACTCTTCTTGCAACTTACAAAGGTCATGCTCATGGCAGCCAATGCGATAACGAAAATCTTCTTCATTACTTTTTACCTTAAAAATATTATTTATTTTCCATTCTGTACTTTTCCACTCTCTTTCTGTTCAGCTCGTCCAACATCTCACTTGCTGCTTTCTCGCATCGCTCCATTTCCTCTTCCGAGAGCGTAGCATTCCATTCGGCTATTTCATCGAGAATCTTACAATACTTTTCGTTTTCGCCTGCCTCAGCAGCATCGTTAAGTTGCTGCAGATAGCTTCGAGTCTTATCCTCGATGGTATGATCTTTGCAACCACACATCATAAAGGTGCTCATCGCGAAGGAGAGAAGAAAAACATATTTCATAATTTCCAAACTTAAAACAAATGTAAAGTTACACTTTTTCAGTATTACAAACAAAGAATTCTAACGAAAAACACTCAAAAGCGATATCTATAAAGTATTTCGTCACGAAAATCGCACAAACAAAGCACGAATAACATAAAAAAGAGTTGTTTTAAGGAACACTAATCCTCAAAACAACTCTTCTGTTTTATTATGTCACAATTCTACCTTAGAACAAAATCTTTCGAGTAGAACCATCAGACATCTTCACGATATTAATTCCCTTCTTGGGTTTTGCAGAACGTTGACCAGAAAGATTATAGAAGTTGGTAGGAGTAGCATTGCTCTGGATACGAGCGACGTCCGTAGCCTCATCATCCTCTACATAATCATCGTCGAGGATGCAAATCTTAACCTCGTTCATCATATCTGGTTCCTGAGCAAACTGCGAATCACGACTTTCATAAGTCATAAACCAACGATAAGGGTTCAATGTGACTTTATCTGAACTAGATCTAAGCAACTTGCCATTAGC
This sequence comes from Bacteroidaceae bacterium, assembly GCA_024401185.1. Lineage (GTDB taxonomy): Bacteria > Bacteroidota > Bacteroidia > Bacteroidales > Bacteroidaceae > Physcousia. Next base: position 21,728 of record JAKSLO010000020.1, read on the forward strand.
CAAAGCATAGGCATTCAAGCTATGCAAGCCATCACGCTCTATATAATTACCTTCAAACAAATAAGATTCTGTCAAAGAAGCACAATCAATGCTGTTCATTTTTTTATCAGAATAAAGAGTTACCTCGTCAACCATGTCCTGAACAACAATTGTCTTGCGTCCTGCAGTTTTAGCCTTTATCACATAAGGATAGCCAGCCTTCAAGGTATGACCTTCAACAACCTTCAGCACATAGAGTACTGTCTTATCCATCTTACCATCGTCATCGGTATCATACTGAGCCAAATTATCGATAGCATACACATCAAAGTTCTTGCTCCAGTTCTCATACTGCATTTCAAAGGGAACGAACAAAGCCTGCATCTGGTCGTTGGTAAAGTTACGCTTGTAGGTTACCTTCAGGTATGCTTTATCTTCCTCATTAACATAAGGTTTTGCATCATCAAGAGTAATACTTCTGATTTCATGGAAGTTGAACAATTCATTCCAACCATTAGCGTTTTGATAATCCTCTACTGTACCAATGGGCACATGAAGCGTACAGTTCTGTCGATATCTCTCAGCGAATGATGGATTGAAAGTTCCTACCTTCAACAAAGAAGGTTCTGCGAGATCAGAATAGATATCCTTCAAATTCTTGCAATTATAAAACATCTCACTATGATCCTTGACGCTCGACATATCGAAGTTCGTCAAATCCAAAGAAGCCAATTGTTGACAATTATAAAACATGCGGAAGGTAGTGGTATCGTTCTGCAATTCAAAATTACTCAAGTCAAGCTCCTTAAGCTTATAGCACCCATTAAACATGCTGCGGGTATTACGAACATTAGATGTCTGGAAATTGCTGACATCAAGAGTCTGCACGTTGTTGCAATTATAGAACATCACATGCATGCTCGTTACTTTGGCAGTATTAAAATTGCTCACATCAAGTTCCGGCACCTTTGAGCAATGATAGAACAGTCCTCTCATGTCCGTCACATTCGGTGTATTGAAACCACTTACATCAAGAGCCTCAAGATTTTTACAACTACCAAACATGTAATACATGTTCGTTACATTTCCTGTATCAAACTTGTCGCCCAACTGAAGCTTAGTCATTGAACTACAAGCATTAAACATAGAATTCATAAGAGTAACGTTCTGGGTGTCAAAACTACGTAAGTCAAGCTCAGTAATTGTTGTGCATCCATTAAACATGGCATCCATACGCGCCACCTTAGAAGTGTTGAACTTAGAAACATCAAGTCTTGTAACCAACGAATCCCTTGAGAACATAGCATCCATACGCGTTACATTGGCTGTGTTAAAATTGCTCACATCCAATGTGCGAACCTTATCACATAGCAAGAACATCTCTGCCATATTGGTCACATTGGCAGTGTTAAAATTGCTTACGTTAATTACAGGCAACAATCTACATTCGCGGAACATACGGTACATACTTGTCACATTTCCCGTGTTAAATTTGCTCACGTCAAGAGTCTGCAACGCCTTACAAGCATAGAACATACTTCCCATAGTATGAACATTGGCTGTATTGAAACCATCACCATCAACCCTAAGTTCAGGCACACCTACGCAGTTAGCAAACATGCCACTCATATTACGTACATTTGCGGTATTGAAACCACTCACGTCAAGAGCCGTCAATGAAGAACACCCTGAAAACATATTGACCATCGTCGTATCCCGTGCAGTATCAAAACCACTCACATCAAGCACCTTAACACTTTTACAATCAGCGAACATGCTGCCCATAGATACTACATTGCTCGTTTTGAAGCCACTCACGTCTATTACCTCAAGCAGCGGGCAATTATAGAACATGGCAAACATAGTGGTGTCCTTTTCCGTTTTAAAGCCCGAAACATTCAATTCTGCAAGGCTCGTACAGTCTCTAAACATAGCAGAAGTACTTTTTGCTTCAGAAGTATCAAAGTTTCCGACTTCAAGTTTGGGAACAGCCTTGCAGTATGCAAACATATCACTCATGTTTCTCACCTTTGAAGTATTAAAGTCACGAACATTGATGTCAGTAAGCAGTCTACAATTATAGAACATGCCGCCCATGCTCATCACCTTCTCTGTTTTAAACTTGCTCACATCAAGTGATTCAAGAGCCGCACAGTTATAGAACATACGGTACATGGTGGTATCATTCGACGTTTCGAAATCGGAAACGTTCAAGGACTTAATATTCTTGCAATTTGCAAACATGTTCTGCATGTTCACAACTTTGGACGTATTGAACTTGCTCACATCAAGTGATTCAAGAGCCGCACAATTATAGAACATGGCATTCATCGTGGTGTCATTGCTGGTGACAAAACCACTCACATCAAGCGACTGAAGAGATTCGCAACCACTGAACATTGAATTGGTATTCTGTACATTTGAAGTATTAAAGCTTTTCACATTTAGTGATTGCAAAGAAGAACAGCCATAGAACATACTTCCCATGCGTAACACATTCTGTGTGTCAAAGTTACTCAAATCAAGCGATGTTAGCGAATTACAATTGTAGAACATATCGGTGAAGCTATTCACATTAGAGGTATTGAATTTGCTCAAGTCAAGTTCCGTCAACTGTTTACAACCACGGAACATACGATACATGGTAGTGTCACTTTCAGTATTGAAATTGTCCAAACTCAGTTCGGCAAGAGATGAGCAATTATAGAACATCGAAGCGGTATTCTCAACATTCTTTGCATTAAAATCAGAAAGATCAAGCGTAGTCAAAGAAGAACATAAAGCAAACATCTCCTTCATGTTGCTTACGTTTTCCGTAACGAAATTGTCACCAAAATTGATACTGGCAAGATTTGTACAGCCATAGAACATGGCTTCCATAGCAGTCACATTAGCAGTATTGAAGCTGCTTAAATCGAGCGAGCTAATACTCTCGCACTCTTTAAACATGCCTATAGTGGATGTCACGTTATCTGTAACAAACCCTGACACGTTGATAGAAGACAAACTTCTACATCCATTGAACATGCTGCGCATTGTCGTTGCACTCTGCGTGTTCAACTTGCTTGCATCTACAGTGGTAAGCTTAGGACACCCATGAAAAGTAAGATAAAAGTTCGTACATTTAGCAGAATTCAGGTTATCACCAAAAACAATTGTGGTAAGAGTAGAGTCACCTCTAAACATCTCCTGCATAGTAGTCACTTCGGGAATGCTGAAGTTATTTAAATCAATACTAGTCAGACTCTGACATCCCTTGAACATACCATCCATCCTTGAAGCCTTTTCTGTATTAAAACTACTCAAGTTGACAGAAGACAGATTCTCACATCCATTGAACATAGATTGGAATTGTGTTCCGGAATTCGTCTTGAAATTACTTAAATCAAGGGTTGTCAAACTCGTACAATTCTGAAACATGCTATAGAAATACGTTACGCCCGATGTATCCAACGTACCCCAGTTGATCGACTTCAGTTTCGTACAACCTTTGAACAAATTACAAATATAAGTTGGTTTGTGATTTTTGGTTTTAAGCTTACTGAAATCAACAGACTCCAAACTACTACAGTTTTGGAACATCATGTTAAAATTCTTTCCTGTCACACTAAGATTTGTGAAATCTACAGACACAAGATTCTCACAATCAGCAAACATTCTGCGGCAAACAGCAGCAGTAACGTTCTTAGCAAACTTTACGCTCTTAATCTGTGTACAATAATCATGCCACGGAGCATTCTGTGAATCATTATCAGTATCGGAAACAGTTCCACTATTATCCCATCCACTAATGGTACCGTTACCTTTACTAGGCGCAATTGTCAACACACCATTGTCGTCAATCACCCAAGTACACTGACTATTGCCCGATCCCACCGTTCCCGATGCAATCTCTGCCGAGATGTTCAAGCTTGTAAACAAACAAGCCAATATCAAAAATAATCTTCTTGCTTTCATATTCTCGTCTTTGATATTTCTGTAATTAAAACAAGGTCTATGCTGGATTACCAAGCATTGTCCCAAATAGTTTGGCCCTTAACATCCCATGATTCAGTAGGATCAGGATCAACTGAAATTCCGCCATTTCCACCATCACCGCCTGTCTCTGTGTCAATTTGGGAACCAATAAGAAATTCCTCGTCCTCATCCAATTCAACCACACAGTTCACAGGAACCATATACGCCTTTCTAACAATCTTCATCTTCTTATAAACTATTTTCCTGATTTTTAGGTATTAATACATTATTTTGCGTGTTGTGCCGTCAGACATCTTAACAACATTGATGCCCTTCAAAGGCTTACTTGAGCGCAAGCCAGCTGCATTGTAATACTCCACGACTGATGCATTCTGTTCTACGGCATTTACCTCTGTCTCATCATCAAAATCATCCTCGCCAATCACATAGAACTTGACACTCATCACATCACCATTAGTTTCTAATTCTGGCTTCAGGCCATCATTAAACTGCGAGTCACGCTTGTCGATGGTCATACACCATCGGTAAGGTGTAAGCGTGGCATTAGCCGACGCTGCTGGACGCAACTCACCACTGGCCAACGCAAAAGCATGGAGATCATACAAATCATTACGACTCATATAGTTGCCCTCGAACGTATAGTATTGCGATACTGAGTAGCAGTCCACCTTTTTCATCTCAGTGCAAGGATGTAAGGTAGCATTCTTGGGCTTAATCTGCTTTACACCTGTTGTCTTTGCCTTGATAAGGTAGGGATATCCTGCCTTCAACTTATAGCCCTCGGTCACTTTCAAGATGTACAACTTAGTAAGGTCCATCACACCGTCGTTATCAGTATCATACTGCGACACATTATTAAGTGAATACACTGTGAAGTCATCCTTCCAGTCATCATACTCCATCACAAAAGGCACATACAATGCTTGATAATTGGTATTCTTGAAATTACGCGAATAAGTCAGCGACTTGCACTCGATTGTAGATGGGATGGTGTAGGGCTTGGTATCCTCTAATACGATGTTATCAAGCGACTGCACTTTACCGAGCTCACACCAACCTGGCGCTGAATTTTTATTCTTCTTGTAGGTCGCCTGAGAACCTTCAGGCACATACAGAGTACACTTGCTTCCTACAGATGAGAAGACACCTGCCTTCAGCGTTGAAGGTTTACTGACCGTAGAATAAATAGCAGATAAGCTGCTACAGCCAGAAAACATGCCAGTCATAGTGATCACCTTGCTCATGTCAAACCCCGTCATATCAAGCGTCATCAGGGATGAGCAGCCGTTGAACATATTGTTCATATTTGTCACTTTCGAGGTATTGAACTTACTCAAGTCCACAGAAACTAACTTGGCACAACCGTTGAACATATTGTTCATATCAGTCATTGCACTCACATCAAGAGCACCCAAGTTTACAATAGCAATCAACGAACTGAAACCGTAGAACAAACCATTAGAGAAATTCTGAGCCACAAACGATTCACCAGAAGTATGAATGGTAATTTTTACACCTGAGTTGACATCTTCCTTCTCAATGTAAACAGGAGTTGAACCTTCAGAAATATTATTCTGGTTTCCATAGCCACTTCCCGTTTTAAACTCAATAGTGACAAGCTGTTTGCCTTCAAGCTTATCAACGATATTCTTATGCAATTCAGCAGGTAGTTTTGCGTCTGATGCTGCCCAGCCTTTTGCTCCTGAAAGAATTAAAGCCATGGTGCACACCAAAAAGATGCGATAAATAATAGTATTCTTCATTATGATAATGTTTTTTATTTACTTATACTTTTTAATCCCAAAAATCAAACTCTTTCACATCCCAATGGTCAGTGAATTCTTCGTCTTTGTTAATATCGCCTATATTTTCATACCCTAAACCAAAGTCGTGAGACTCTTTCATAAATGCATTTTCATTAGCAATTGTCCTAAACAACAACGATGGTTCTATGTATGTTTTTTTTTCCATATAATCATTAACCCCAAGCAACAACTCTCCGTCTATTATTAATATAGGAATATTTGAGATGCAAAGTTACACATTTTCGACAGAATATCCTATTTTTTCTCAATAAAACATCGATATTAACGACAAATTGTCTTTTTCAACTGTATTCCGCACTAATAAACGCAAAAACATGCCCATGGACAGAAATCCATAGGCATGTTCATTCTATTTGTCAAAATCTACATGCAGGTGTATCCGCCATCCACAGGCACCATGATGCCCGTAACGTAGCTTGATGCGCGACTGCTCAGGAAGAGGGCTGCCGTGTCAAGCTCTCCCTCCACGCCATAGCGTTCTGTGGGGATAGCGCCCTTGGCATACTCCTGGAACCATTGGCTGTCGAGAGTCTCCTTGGTGAGAGGCGTCACGAAATATCCTGGACAGATTGAGTTGCAGGTGATGCCATACTTACCCCACTCTGCGGCAAGTGCACGTGTCATGTTCACCACGCCACCCTTGGCAGCATGATAGGGCGAGGCAGGAGCAATCTTGTTGCCCACCAAACCATACATAGATGCGATATTGATGATGCGTCCATACTTGGCAGGAATCATAGCGAGTTTAGCCACAGCACGTGCCACCTTGAACGAACCGAAAAGGTCGATGTTCATCTCATTGGCAAACTGTTCATCGGTGATGTCCTCAGCAGGAGCCACAGCGCCCGTACCGGCATTGTTGATAAGGATGTCTATGCGGCCATAGCGCTTCACCACTTCCTCAACCATAGAGTTTACCATATCAGTATCGGTAATGTCGCACCGAATGGGATAAGCCTCCACGCCAAACTCCTCGTTGAGCATCTTTGCCACCTCCTGAAGCTTCTCCATACGGCGAGCAATGGGAACGATAGTGCAACCCTGACTTGCCAATGCGCGAGCCATTTGAACACCTAAACCTGTAGAACAACCCGTGACGATAGCCACATTACCTGTCAAATCGAAATAGTTTTTCATCTGCAATAGAATAAATAATGGTTATAATTATGTTGTATTTTTCGTCGAAACAACTTTCTCTCTGCAAATATAGTAAAACAAGAAGGCAAAAGCAAATTTTCGACCAATTCTTTTGTCTAAAAGTATCATTTTATCATACCGACATTACAAAACATGAACTTTGAGACGATACAATTATCAAGAGCTGACATGACTTTGCGGCATAGACTTCTGTAGTGTATGCCATAAATGCCGAATCACAAACAAACAATCAACGACCACAGAGATTCATCACCTTCTGTAGAGTATGCTGTGAATGGTGGTTCCGTTGGTAAAGCAGCTAAGGTCAACCGGTCCCACAATGCCGTTCACGCTTCCGGTTTCAGAATACTGCCAGATATTGTATTTTCCATTTCCGAGCAAAAACGGTCTTTGTTTGCCGAAACGTGCAATAAAGAGGTAGTACTTGTTGAATTCGGGAGCCAGCAAGTCGTTGTAGAACTTATGCGGACTGTACAGAAGCGGATACTTGCCGAACTTTTGCTTCACCAGGTTCATAAACACGCTAAGGTTTCTTTGCAGCTCTGCCCTGCCCCAATCTGGCACGCCAGACTCCTCCACATCGACCATGGGAATGAGGTCTTGCTCGTTGATGTTGACATGCCTGCAGTAGTTGTTAAACTGCGCCTCTGGCGTGGAGCGTGAAGTAAAGAAGTGGTAGCTTCCCACTCTCAGTCCTGCCTTCTTGGCTCCATCTATATTCCGGCGGTACATTCTGTCCACCATGCCCGAACCCTCGGTGGCCTTGATATAGACAAACTGAATACGGCGATCCTTTGCCACAGTCTTCCAGTCGATAACGCCTTGGTATTTCGACACGTCAATACCATTATAGGACGCCGACTCTGCCACATGTCTCTTGGGGCGCCTCAAACCCGCACAAGCCTGACTGGGGAAGCAGAAAAACGAGAAGAGGGAAATTGCAATCGCCATGCAGCATACGGTATAGAAGTGCAGACAAACCACCCGTTTCGCCAAACGAGCGAGCATCTTTTCATCAACTTTCCGTACTGCCTTATGCCTTTTTTCGATTGCCATCTATAATGTCAGTAAGGTGGTTTTCTCAGCATGCGAGACTATCAATCACCACCATTAAGTGTTAAAATCGAGCGCAAAGATAATAACAATCAGTTATTTACCCAAACAGAATGTACATTTTTTGTCAAATTTCCCGCAAAACAAGGCAAAAACGGGAGTGTAATGGGCATAAAGCCCGTCAAATGCCACTCTTACTATCCAGTAACTGGGCCGCATTCTCTGCACAACGTTCGCCATCCACTCCTGCCGACACGATTCCACCTGCATAACCGGCACCCTCGCCACAAGGATAGAGTCCTTCGATGCGTACATGCTGCAACGTCTCGGCATCACGGACAATGCGTATAGGACTGCTGGTGCGCGTCTCCACGCCTATCACAATGGCCTCATTGGTCAGGAAACCATGCTGGCGCTTGCCGAACATCTTGAAGCCTTCCTGCAGACGATGCGACACGAACTTGGGCATCCAGAAATGCAAGGGACTGCTTATCAGGCCAGGTGCATAGCTGCTGCGCGGAAGGTCATACGACAAGCGGTTGTTAACGAAGTCGGCCATGCGTTGTGCCGGGGCTGTCTGCTGGCGGTTGCCTTGCAGCCAGCAATCACGCTCCAGTTGTTCCTGAAAGCGCATCATGCACAAGGCATCCATCTCGGGTGCTCCATTCTCGCCTTGCAGTTCTTGGGCTATGTCTTCGGGATGCAGTTCCACCACCATGCCGCTGTTACTCCATTGGCCGTTGCGCCCGCTCGGACTCATACCGTTCACCACAATCTGCTCTGGTCCTGTGGCGGCAGGCACCACAAAGCCTCCGGGACACATGCAGAAACTGTACACGCCCCTGCCCTCTACCTGCTGCACCACGCTGTACTCGGCTGCAGGCAGATACTTGCCCCTGCCATTGCGGTTGTGATACTGCAACTGGTCGATGAGCATTGACGGGTGCTCCAGACGCACACCTACTGCCAGTCCTTTTGCTTCTATCTCTACACCATTGCTATGAAGCCACCGATACACATCGCGGGCAGAGTGGCCCGTGGCCAGGATAACCGCTTCGGAGCGGAATTCCACCTCGCGTCCGTCCTCCGTCAGTCGTCGGCAAGCCACGCCCTTCACCTTGTTGCCATCCAGTATGAGTGCCTCCATACGTGTCTGGAAGTGCACCTCGCCTCCGCATCGCAAGATGGTGTTGCGCATGTTTTCTATGACGCGCGGCAACTTATCAGTTCCGATGTGGGGATGCGCGTCGCTCAGTATGGTGGGCGATGCTCCATGCTGCACAAACACGTTGAGAATCTTCTCGCTATTGCCGCGTTTCTTCGAACGCGTATAGAGTTTTCCATCAGAATAGGCTCCTGCCCCACCCTCGCCAAACGAGTAGTTCGACTCTGGGTCCACACGTTGTTCGGGACGTATCCTGGCAATATCCTTCTTGCGTTCGCGCACGTCCTTTCCACGCTCCACCACGATGGGACGGCATCCCAGTTCGATGAGTCGCAAGGCAGCAAACAGACCGCCTGGACCGGCACCCACCACCACCACCGATGGCTTGTCGCTCACATCGCGATAATGCACCGGCGTGTATTCCCGCTCGGTAGGGTCTTCGTTGACGAACACCCTGACGGTGAGGTTCACAAAGATGGTGCGCTGACGGGCATCGATGCTCTTCTTCAGCACACGCACCGCACGGATGGTTCGTTCGTCCATGCCCTTCTCACGGGCGATGTAATGCTTGATGCCTTGTTCGCTGGCTGCCTGTTCGGGCAGAATGCGTATCTGATATTCGTTGATCATTATGTTACTTGCTAACTATCTTTTTCTCAAAGTGCTGATAATCCTTCATCGACCTCCAGTTGCCACCCCAGGTAAAGCCATGCTGCCTGAAGAGTTTCAAGCACAGGTCGTCGCCCACGATAATCATGGCGTTACGTTTCTTGTCACGGTTTATGGCCCAGGGCGAACTGCCTTGCGGCTCTATGAGCTGCTTGCCCTTTATGGTGTGCACATAGGGGTTATAGAATGGGTTGACGTCAATGGCCAGTCCCCTGGCATGCTTGGAGAGACTACGTGTTCCCGCCACCTTGCGGAAGTTAAAGCACGAGGTATTGTTGGCACGCATCGACTGCTCGTCGTCGCCGTCATACTCGTCGATGAGCACCATGCGCTCAATGGGGTACTTGGCCTCATAGAGTGCCTGGAATATCTCAATCAAGTCTTGCGCAATGGCCTTGTTGCACACCAGTTCGCCCTTTTGCACCTTGCCATTGGCATCATAGTGCATCACGGTGAGATAGCGCAACTCTTCACGGCTCACCGTGCACCCTGCGCCATACGACTTGCCCTTCATCCTGGCAAACAGCGCATCGTCTATCTTGTTGATGCTAAACCCATCGGGCTTGGCACCCATCCATGCCATAGCCATACACAGGCACAGGCAGAGGGTGATGGTTCTTCTTATGAAAATCTTTGCAAAAATCATTCAAAAATAGAAAATTTCATTTATATTATTCAACTTACGCAAGCTTCGCATGCTTCAGTATGAGGGAGTTATAGGAAGTTATCGCTCCTTCGTCGCTTTGGAAGCTAACTTTTGACAATGTATAGGGGACTTACCCGAACAGTTCCCTTACCGCCTCGCTTACCTTCCTCACGGGCACGAGTTCAATCTTGTAGGACTTCTCATTGATGCCCTGCATATTATGGGCAGGCAGCAGCATGCGCTTGAAGCCCAGCTTCTGCGCCTCGGCGATGCGCTGCTCTATGCGCGACACAGGACGTATCTCGCCACTCAGTCCCACCTCTCCGGCCATGCACACATCCCCTTCGAT
>JAKSLO010000021.1 GCA_024401185.1 Bacteroidaceae bacterium
GCGATACTTCCAAACAAAACACGAAAAAAGATACTCACACTCTTAATAATTGACTCCGTCGAGCTCTTCGACCTTCACAATGCATAATGCGCAGACTTTTTGATTTTTCATACAGCAGTCCTTATCCACCCTTTCGGGGAATCATCAAAAAAAGTGCATCATGTTTGTCTCATCGCGACGCAGCAATTGTTACATCGCGATGTAGCAAAATAAAAGCGGTTATTGATTCAACTTTCGCAAGCTTCGCATGCTTCAGTATTAGGGAGTTAAAGGAGTTAAAGAATTCAAAGGAGTTACTTTTGACGACGGTCAAAAGTCGACGTTAGGTATGCAGGGTGTGAGCCACAATGCCTCAAGGAGCAAGACTATCGTCTTTAACTCCTTTAACTCCTCGATATTCTTTAACTCCCTATACATGCGAAACTAGAGGACATGAGTTCTCCCCTCGGGGAGATAGAGGGGGTCTTTGGTGTTCATGTCAATATCTTTCCTTAATACTTCGGTCATCCTACGGGTTGTACTCGGGCATTACACGCTTTGCTTACGTCTGGCTTACGTGTTTTGACGTAAGCCAGACGTAAGCCAAATGTATGAACATAGGGTGCTGATTGGAGGAAAATAGTAGGAAAAAGGCCTTATTTTTCCGTCTGCAAAGATACAAAACCATTATTCGTTTTGCAAATTTTTTCGTATAAAATTACTGATATTCTTAAACTCCTTCTGCATGCTAATCTTGAATTCCCTTAACTGAAGTTTCCCCCCTTATGGAAGTTATTAGGAAGTTAATGAAGTTTTTCTGCAGGCGAGCTGCGAAGCGGCAAGCCGAGCGAAAGAAGTTAAAGGACTTTTGACGACGGTCAAAAGTAAATGTCCTGCTCCTTGAATGCATCTTACAAACGTATCGTCCTTTAACTTCCTAAGCGACGAAGGAGCGATAACTTCCTTTAACTCCTTTTAACTCCCTAAGTTTCATCCACCCATAGGGTGGGAAACTTCAGTTCCCTTAACCCCTTTTGCTCTCTTGCCTTCTTTAACTCCCTAATGCAGAAGCGTGCGAAGCTTGCGAAAGTTGAACTTCCTTGGCCAATGTGTCTTCGATGGAGAAGCCAAATATTGCCGATTTGTAATTTACTAATACTTGTTTTACCTTTTTTTTGTGCCATTTTCAAAAAAAAGTGTTAAAACATATAGGGAATTTAAAAAAAAACACTAAATTTGTACGATTTTTCTTTGCTCATGTACACGCGCATATACGTGTATAAAGGCAAAGCCGAGACAGAAAAACTAATAAATTAAATCAAATAAAACTAATTAACTAACATGAAACACAGTAATCTGAAGCTGAAGTTTACCCGCTTAGCTGGTTCTGTAGGCGCTGTTTTCCTGCTTAGTGCATCCATGTCAAGCTGTCAGGATGACTTGCTTACTGGTATGCCCTCATGGCTGGGAGAGAGCATCTATGCAGAACTGGAGAGCCGCGGTAATTTCACAGAGACGTTGAAGCTTATCGACGCTCAGAGTGAGGACTACGCTTCCGTTTTGAAGAAGACGGGTAGTAGGACATTGTTTGCTGCCGATGATGCCGCTTGGGCTGAGTTCTACAAGAACAATCCCTGGGGTGTCAAGAGCATCGAGGACATGACCGAGGCACAAAAGCGTTTACTCTTCAAGGGTAACATGATCAAGAGTGCCTATCTGGTAGAGTTGTTGGGTAACCTGCCCGCCACAAGCGGTGAGGCTGAGCCCGAGGAAGGTGCTTGTATGCGACGCGCAAGTTCTGTCGATTTGATGGACTCTGTGTCCGTAATTCTCAAGAAAGACTATCCTGAGGTGAATCCTGTCCGCGTGGATCCCAATACCGGTGAGCAGGTTGACTACTGGAGCCGCATCCGTGAGCGCGACACCACCGTCATCTTCATGGACGACGAGGTGCCCAGCATGATTCACTTCATGCCCAAGTTCATGCTCTTCAATGGCATCACCGCTCATGATGTAGAGTTCCTCACCAATGGCGAGATCAAGTCGAACGAGGGTGCCTTCATCAATGGTAAGGTAATCACCGAGAAGGATATTACCTGCCAGAATGGTTATATCCACGTGGTTGAGGGTGTGCCCGTACCCCTTGACAACATGGCCAACGTACTTAACGCTAATCCTAAGTTCGGCATCTACAAGCGTCTGCTCGACCGTTTCAGCTATCCTCAGTATAGCCAGGCTCTGAGCGACGAGTACGAGCGTCTGTATGGCAAGAAGGACAGCGTCTTCGTCCGTCGTTACTTCAACGACCATAACAGCCATCCGTTCAAGCAGCGCGACGTCAACGACGGTGGCGCTACCATTACCACCCTGCTTCCCTACGATCCAGGATGGAACCGCTTCCAGTTGGCTACTGCCACCGGTAACAATGCCTTCCAGTTGGATGGTGCTGTCATGGTGGTACCTACCGACGATGCTCTGAAGTACTATCTGGAGCATGATGGTGCCGACCTGAACGAGCGTTTCAAGAATGCAGGTCCCGGTGAGACTGCATGGGATAATGCTCCCGATGAGGTGGTATTGCCCTTGCTGACCAACACCATGCTCAAGAACTCAACCTTGAAGACTGCCATTCCTTCGGTATTCAGCAGCATCAACAATACTGCTTCCGAGTCAATGGGCGTCAAGGAGGAGGATATCGACCGTGTACACTGGGCATGTAACGGTATCATCTACGAGACCAACAAGGTATATGTAGCTCCCGAGTACGTCAGCGTATTCTATCCCTGTGTCATCCGTGCCAACGATGACCTCCGCATCTCTTACACCGTTGTCAACAACGATAGCAAGATTGCCGGTGGTGAGGGTTTCTACGCGTACCTTAATAATATGGGTAGCAAGTACAGCTACATCATCCCCTCCGACAAGGCTTTGCAGCGCTACTTCGACCCCGTGTCTTACAAGCGTGTAGCCAACAATGGTGAGAGCACCGCTGTCTCTTACGAGTTCTACATCAACGAGAAGGGTCAGATTGCAGCTCGTCCTTACTTGGTTGACTGGACCAACCTCGATGGTAAGGGTCAGGGTCTCGTGTCTGAGACGGTGGCCAACAACGTAACCATTACCAACAGCACTACTTCTGATGGCGATGCCTTCAAGGCTTTCAAGGACATCATCAACAGCTCATTGTGCGTAGGCTTGTTCAAGCCCGGACAGAAGTTCTACAGCTCTAAGAGCGGTAACCCCGTCGTCGTAAGATGGGAGGGCGACAAGGTGACTGGTGTGGCTGGTTCGTTCCAGTATGAGCGTGGCTACTTTGTAGATGTAGTAGAAGAGTTTGACAAGAGTGACGTGGGTAACGGTAGAAGCTACATCGTGGACGATGAGCCTCTGATGAGCACCTTCACCAGCCCCTTCGCTGCATTGACCAGCGAGGAGAACCAGGACAAGTTCGGCTCATTTGCCTCTTTGTTTGAAGGTCTGGATGCTATCGGTACCGATGATGGTGGTGGCCATACTACTGTGGATAAGGCTTTCAAGCTCTTGAATAACTATCACTATACCATCTATGTTCCTCAGAATGAGACTGTAGATGCCTTGACAGAGGCTCACAAGCTTCCCTCATGGGATGATTTGGATGTAATTGAGACTTGCATTCAGGATCATGAGATGACCGAAGAGGATGAGGCTTACCTCAAGAAGCAGAAGCAGGCTATGAAGGATGTCATCACCAACTTCGTGTTGTATCATGTTCAGGACAACGCTCTTTACATCGAGGGTGAGGATCACAACAACGATGTGTATGAGAGCCAGTGCATGGATACCACTACCAACCGATTCGTGAAGCTCTATGTGAACTATCAGTTGGGTGGCAGCATGACCATCCTCGACAACGTAGGTAATAAGCGTACCGTTGATGCAGAGACCAACAATATTCTTACCCGTCAGTACTTCTTCAACGGAGCAAGCTTGACTGGTAACACATGTTCTCAGATCAACTCTTCTTCATACGTAGTTATCCATCAGATTGATGCACCTCTCTTCCCCAACGCCAACAGCCTCTATGATCCCGCCGAGTACGACAAGGTCATGGCTATGGTGGAGAAGTATGCTGCAGAAGGTGGTGAGCAAACTCCTAACCCCGTAAAACGCCGTAAGAGATGAAAACAATTAAATATACCTTATTAATATGTCTCTTGTTCATCTCACAGATGGCAAGTGCACAGATTACACGCGTCAGCGGTACTATCTCTGATAACATTGACGTACTGCCCGGTGTAAGTATCCAGGAGATTGACGCTACCAACCGTATCGTCAATGCTACTGTGACTGATATGAATGGTAAGTTTGCCATGCCTATCAAGAGTACAAAGAATAAGTTGAAGATTAGTTATATCGGTTACGCCACTCAGGTTCTTACCATCAGCAAGGCTGTGGTAAACGTGAAGTTGGCTGAGCAGGCCAAGGAGATGAAGACCTTGGACGTAACTGCTAAGAAGATGCTGAAGACCAGCGGTTTGGCCATCCCCGAGCGTGAGGTCAGCTTCGTAGCTCAGGGCTTGGATGCTAAGGAGTTCGAGGGTCTGGGTATCACCTCTGTCGATGAGGCTCTGCAGGGTCGTATCGCCGGTTTGGATATCGTTGCCAACAGCGGTGACCTGGGTGCAGGTACTCAGATGCGTCTGCGTGGTGCCTCTTCAATCTCAACTTTGACCAGTAACGAACCTCTGATCGTTGTCAATGGCCAGATTGCTACCGACATCGACCAGACCGACTTCGACCTCCAGACTGCCAACGAGGAGCGCTTCGCTGAGTTGCTGAAGGTAAATACCGAGGATATTCTTGATATCAAGGTGCTGAAGGATGCTTCTGCAACGGCTATCTGGGGTAACCGTGGTGCTAACGGTGTTATCGAGATTACCACCAAGCGTGGTAAGGTAGGTCCCGCACGTATTACCTATAGCGGTAAGCTGACCTTCACACATCAGCCCGAGGCTATCAAGCTGCTCAATGGTGACCAGTACACCATGATGCTTAAGGAGGCTTACTTCAACCCCCGTCTGAGCGATACCGATGGTGATATTCCTGAGTTGAACTACGACTACAACAACTTCTCTGAGGCCTATATGTATGATAACAATACCGATTGGCTCAGTTTGGTTAAGCAGAACGGTTTGCGTCAGAACCACTATATCAGTTTGGTGGGTGGTGACAAGAAGACCCAGTTCCGTGTCAGCGGTGGTTACGACCATGAGACCGGTACCGTTATCAAGCAGGTTTTGAACCGTTTGAGTACTCGTATGGCCCTCGACTATTTTGTCAGCGACCGTATCAAGATTATCTCAAACTTCTCTTTGACCTATACTGACAATGCCCGTAACTATGATGGCTTGATTGGTCATGCATACAACAAGATGCCTAACCTCTCTCCCTACTATGAGTATGAGAATGGCGTTCCCAGCGATGACTACTACTTCATGCTGCAGTCGGCAGGTGGTTCTGGCAACCGTTTCCAGGGCAACCAGCGTGACATCCCCAACATCGTGGCAAGTGCTAACCTGGCTACTTCAAGCCAGCGCAACTACACCTTGGCTCCCGAGTTGGAGTTGGAGTACAAGCTCCTTGGCTTGGATCCCGACCACCATCAGTTGCGTTACAATGGTAATGTTTATCTGAATATCAACAACGACTACAACGACAAGGACTATCCCCGTGAGTTGAGTACTGTCAACTTCTTGGATACTCACACCGCAAGTTCTTCAAGTTCAAAGAGTTTCTCATTTACCACACGTCACACTCTGACCTTCACTCCTCACTTCAACAACCGTGACCACTATGTTACCATGATGGCACGTGGTGAGTTGAGAACCGGTACCAGCAACAGCCAGAACACCGATGCCAAGCGTCTGCCTACAGGCATCTCTTCACCTGCTGCCGGTGGTTTGATCAGTGGTATGAGCAGCAGCTATGGTGAGTCAAAGAGCTTGGCTGCCTTGTTGACAGCTCACTATTCTTACAAGAGTAAGTATTCTATCGACGGAACCATCCGTATGGACGGTACCACCAAGCTCGGTCCCGACAAGCGTTGGAATCCTGCTTACTCTATCTCTGGTCGTTGGAACCTTATCGACGAGCCCTTCATGAAGTGGGCACGCGAGAAGGCAAAGGTCAGCATGTTGTCAGTTCGTCCAGGTTGGGGTATCGTATATAACTTGCCTGGTGGTGACTACCTCTACATGAACAAGTATTCTACTGGTAAGTCTTACCTCGGTTTGGTTTCTATGAATGCAAGCAGCATGAAGATGACCAACTTCACCGCTGAGAAGATCAACTCATTCAACCTCGGTTTCAACATCGGCTTCTTCAACGAGCAGTTGACCATGGCTGTCGAGCTTTATGAGCGCAAGACCACCGATATGTTGATGGGTAATGCAGGTTTGAGTACCGCCACCGGTTGGCCCAGCCTTCCCTACAAGAACGTAGGTAGCATGGTCAACAAGGGTTGGGAGTTCAACGTCAATGGTAACCGTCTGCTCCGCAAGGGCAAGTTCTACATTGACTGCTACATCAACTTCGCAAACAACTACAACTTGATTAAGTCGATGGATCCCAATGTGCTCGAGAGCTACAACCCCGAGTTCGACCGTAAGAACGCTTCGCTTTTGCAGCGTGTACAGATTGACAACCCCTTCGGTTCTATCTATGGTTTCCGCAGCAAGGGTGTATATCAGTACAACTACTCAACTGCCGAGATGATGGCTCGCACTCCCGAGGGTAAGGCACAGCTTCAGGCTAATATCGACAATGGTATCACTTATCCCGTGGCTCAGAATGCCGAGGGTAAGGTCATCTACGATGAGAAGGGTGTACCCTTGCAGATGATGTTCTGCTATGAGGAAGGTACCAGCGTTAGCAAGTTCAATGGTGGTGATGCCATCTATGAGGATGTCAACAACGATGGTCAGATCAATGAGTTGGATATCGTTTACCTCGGTAGCTCACTTCCCAAGCTGACTGGTGGTTTCGGTATCACCTTCAACTATGGCCGCTGGCGTTTGAGCTCACAGTTCAACTATCGTTACGATATCGACGTATTCAACATGGGTCGTCTGAACAACGAGGCTATGAACAGCAACAACAACCAGAGCCAGGCTGTCAACTACCGCTGGCGTAAGGAGGGTGACGTAACCTCTATCCCCCGTGCCTTGAGCAGCGCATTGGTAACCAACTACAATACTTTGGTTAGCGACCGCTTCGTGGAGGATGCTTCGTTCATCCGTTTGAACTACCTGCAGTTGAGCTACTCATTCGATTGCAAGAAGTATGACTTCTTCAAGAAGTTGCACATCACTGGCTTGCGTCTGAATGCAAGTGCCAACAACCTGTTCGTACTTACCAAGTACTCGGGTGTGGATCCTGAGATCGGTTATGGTGGTTATGGTGTATCTACTGATAGCAACAAGACTCCCCGTTCTAAGTCTTACACCTTCAGTTTGAATGTTGATTTCTAATGATAAAAGGAGATTACAAGATGAAAAATTATATAAATAAGATAAAGTCTTTGGTGCTCGTTGGGGCAGCTTCTATGGCACTCTCCAGCTGTGGCGATTTCCTTTATATCGAGCCTAAGACCTTTGTTTCAGAAGAGAATTTCTGGAATGAGAAAGCCGACGTTGACCAGATGGTGGCTGGTGTCTATGTCAAGATGCAGGACGCCAAGTTCATCGAGCGTTTGATTATGTGGGGTGAAACCCGCAGCGACGAAGTCACCGAAGGCCGTGATGCGACCAAGAACCTTGATTTGTACCGTACTCTGAAAGAGGACTTGAAATCGACCAATGAATATACTGACTGGACTTCGATGTATGCTGTCATCGGTCAGTGTAACATCATCATGGAACGTTGTCAGACTGTGGCAGAGAAGGACCCCACCTTTACCGAGAGCGACGTGAAGGCCACTCGCGCTGAGATGGCTGCCATCCGCGACCTTTGCTACTTCTACCTCGTACGTGCTTTCAAGGATGTACCTTATTACACTTATGCCATTCAGGCAGATGCTGACATTCAGCCCCTGCCCGCTTGCGATGGCGACTCCATTGTGCGCTGCTTGATTACCGACCTTGAGGGTGTGGTAGGCGATGCCATGAAGAAGTTCCCTGAGGACAATTCTTCTCTCTACAACTCAAGCCGCAACCGCATCACACAGGATGCTATCTATGCCATTCTTGCTGACCTCTGCTTGTGGGACGGTCAGTACCAGAAGTGCGTAGATTACTGCCAGAAGGTGATCGACAGCAAGAACAAGGAGTACAGAGATGAGTTCAGTAAGTCGGCTTCCAGCCGTTCAGGCTATCTTGAGGTGTTCAAGAACGAGAACGACACTTGGAATCCTGATGGCTTCCCCTTGTATCGTTGCTACACCGAAAAGGTGTTCGGTAACGACTACGACCAGATCTTCGGTGACGGTAGCAGTTTTGAGAGCATTTTCGAGTTGGCTTTCTCTGCTAATGGTTCGAACACTCAGTACAATGAGAATGGTTCTGTAGGTAAGTTCTATGGTTCGTACAAGAACAACAGCAACGAGGGTAGAGGTCTTCTGGCAGTATCCGAAAAGTATTTGTCGGATGTGTACAATACTGCCTATAAGGTGTTCGACCACAAGTTGGATGCTCGTTATTTTGCCAATATTTCACCTGAGGACGACTCTTACTCTTCTGGTTACATTCTGAAGTACGTAGCGAGCGATATCGACATTGAGTCTATCACAGCTAACCCTTACTATGCTACCTCGTACAGCGCAAGTTCAAGTGTTGACAGAGCAAACTGGATTTTCTATCGTCTTACCGACGTGATGTTGATGCAGGCAGAAGCTCTCATCGAGCTGGGTAGCACTATCGACCAGGTTGACGATGAGGGTTTGGTAGTCAGCACAGAGTTGGACGATAACCTGAAGCATGCTTTCTACCTTATCTGGACTGTTAACCGTCGTAGCATTATGACCACTTCAGTTACCAGCACCCATGCACAGGAGTTGAAGATCAATAAGTTCACTTCGAAGGATGACATGCGTACCCTTTGCCTTAAAGAGCGTCAGCGTGAGTTGATGTTCGAGGGTAAGCGTTGGTTCGACCTGCTTCGTCAGTGCCATCGTGAAGGTAATACCAACATGATTAAGAACAACGTACCTGCTAAGATCTCTTCGGGTGCTACCAAGACACTTTATCTGAACTACGAGTCATTGTTCTGGCCCTACAACAAGAAGGAGTTGAGAAACAACCCTGATCTCAAGCAGAAACCCTTCTATGGTGCAGATGATGATGAGGATAATTTCAAACTCAACAACTAAAACTAACGAATCATGAAATCAATTAGAAGTATCTATACATGGATGGCCGTTGGCTTGATGGGCTGCCTGGGCTTCACGGCTCAGAGTTGTTCTGACAACATGCCTGCTGAAAGCTACTACACCTTTACGGGTGAGATGATGAGTGACTATCTTCACTCGCATGAGGAATACAGTGAGTTTGCTGAGATTGTGTCACGTGCTACCTACAGCAAGCGTGGCATCAATATCATGGACCTCATCTCATGCTACGGTCAGTTTACTTGTTTTGCTCCCACCAATGAGGCTGTGGATGCATACTTGAAAGAGAATGGCTATGCCAGTGTGAGTGACATCCCCGTGGATGTGTGCGATACCATCGCACGCACCCACCTCATCAATGGTGATGTTTACAATACCGTTGACTTTACAGGTATCTCGGCTATTGCCAAGGTAAACATGAATGAGCGTTACCTTACCGTAGAGGAGAGATTCAAGGTGGAGAATGGTGACACCATCGATGCTACCTTCTGCCTGAACCGTAGTGGTGAGGTGGTAATTGCTGAGTCGAACGACTCGGTGGAGAATGGTATCGTTCACCGCGTGAACATGATGCTGAACTCTTCTAACCAGACCTTGCCCGACTTGATGAAGGAGAACCCCGACATCAAGCTGCTCAACGAGGCTTTGCATTTGACAGGTATTGCTAACTACATGTCGAAGAAGATTAAGGATGAGTCATGGGATTGCAAGGATCTGAAGTGGGAGAAGTATAATGGTTACAAGCAGAAGTCGGGTATGCAGACCAACTACTGTACCGTACCCGATACACGTAACTTCAAGTTTACCGTGTTCTGCTGTCCTGACTCTGTATTGGCACGCGATTACGGAATTACCGATATCGAAAGCTTCTACAAGTATGCACAGAGCATCTATGGTGGTCCTGACTACGATCCCAATAACCTTGAGATGCTTAAGGACAAGTCTAACCCCTTCTATCGTCTCATTGCTTACCAGTGCTTGCCTTTCTCTACTACATACGAGAAGTTTACCCGTATCACTTCTATTGAGACAACCGTCATCAACCCCACTGAGTGGTATTCAACCATGGACTCATTGGCTACCATCAAGATGGAGCGTCTGACCGTGTCTCGCTGGATTACTGGTGATGACAAGCGTAACGAACTCTACATCAACCGTGGAGATATGATTCACTGTACCGACCAGAAGGGTATCCATGTGAACAAGACTCCCGGTGACCCCAACCTGATTTTTGATGCCTTGAATGGTAGCTATTATATGGTTGACGGTTTGCTGGAGTACAATGAGAAGGTAAAGAACGGTGTGTTCAACACTCGTATGCGTATCGATATGATTGACTTCTTCCCTGAGTTCATGTCGAACAACTTGCGTAACGAGACTCCCTGGAACACCGTGTCTTGTGAGTCGCCCGACGCACCTGCTCGTAACTACATCTTACCCAATGGCTATCTGGATAATGTGACGGTAAACACCGATGGTATGTTTGTATATCAGGGTGCCCGCAGCTGGTACGCCTCATACGAGGGTGATGAGTTCAACCTCTGCTCGGATAATGGTAGTTACGACTGTACCTTCCAGTTGCCCAGCGTGCCCACAGGTACCTATCAGATTCGTATCGGTTTCTGTGCAATGGGTAACTCTAATGGTTGCTCACGCGGTATCTGCCAGTTCTATCTGGACGGTGTGCCTCAGGGCATTCCCTTCGATATGCGTTCTGAGGGTAACTACATCGATCGTACCAACTGGTTTGACCTGATGAACAACTCCTTCACCAAGGATGAGGTTGAGGCCAGAAAGAAGGAGATGCACAACCTGGGCTGGTATCATGGTCCTCGTGCTGTTTACTCTACTCCTATGGGTTCGAAGGACGGCACCAACTTTGACAAGTCGAACACCTTTGCACACCAGAGTGGTACACGTCGTTTCGTAATCTGTACGGCTACTCTCGACGAGAACATCAAGCACACCATGCGTGTAAAGAGTGTATGGGCCGTAGGTACTGCCTTGGCTATGCTCGACTACTTCGAGATTGTACCTAAGAGTGTGTATGGCGTTGAAGGCGAAGGTAAGGCCGAAGACGACTATTAATAAATAGAATTTGGAATATAGAATTTAGAATATTGAGGTTCTTGATTCATTTTCTCATTCATGAAATAGTAAATACAATGAAATCAAATAAGATCAATAAATTTATGGCAGCAGTGCTGCTGACCGGAGCTCCCATGCTCTGGTCAGCATGTACTGACACCTGGAACGAGCACTATGAGGCTGTTGCAGGTGGCATGGCCGATCAGCCCAGCTTGTGGGAGACTATCTCTTCAGATCCCTCACTGAGAAACCTGACCAAGGTTATCGAGTCCATTGATGCCAAGGGTCTGCTGGATTCTCCTCAGCAGTTTACCGTGTGGGCTCCCAAGTCGCTTACCGAGGCTCAGGCTGACAGTATCATCGAAGTATATAAGGCCGACAAGAATGCTGGCTTGAAGTGGGAGGACAACAAGGCTGTTACCCAGTTCCTCCAGAACCACATGGCGCTCTATGCACGTCCTGTGTCAGAGCATACCGAAGACACCGTGGCTATGCGTAACAACAAGTACATGTTCATGAAGGGTGCCAACGCTACCAGCGGTACACTCGCTGGCAATGCCTTTGGCGACATGGCACTTTGCAACAACGGTATCTTGTATAAGACCAATGACGTGTTGCAGTTCTTCCCCAATGTGCGTGAATATACCGAGCTTCATCCCAACATGAGCAAGCTGACCGCATTCTTGAAGCACTGGGATGAGTATGAACTCGACATCGCAGCCTCTACTCCTGGTGGTATCGTAGATGGTAAGACGGTTTACCTCGACTCTGTGGTTACGAGATATAACGACTTCCTGTCAAGCTATGGCTACATCCAGCGTGAGGATAGTGTATATACCTTCCTGGCTCCCACTGATGAGGTGTGGGACAGAGAGTATGAGAAGTATTCAAAGTACTTCAACTACAACAAGGGTGTATCAGATGCTATCCGTGACTCTTTGACCGATGTACATACCGCAATTTGCATTCTTAATGGTCGTTTCTTCAACACCAGCAAGAACTGGCGTTACAACCTCCATCCCGAGGATTCGCTCTGTAATACCAATTATTACGAGCATCAGGAGCACAATCCCCGTCTGGATGTATATTACAAACCCCAGGAAGGCATCCTCAAGGGCTTGGATAAGGCTGTCTGCTCAAATGGTGCAGTTTATGTGGATAACAAGGGTGCGATCGATCCTCGTTCAACCTTCTTCAGCCGTACTGACCTGGAATGCTCAACCGCATACTACTACGAGATTCCCAAGGATAAGAACAACAATCCTACGATGAACGTGCAGAACCGTGACGTGATTTTTGTAAATCACGACTATGATGAAGTGTATGACGAGGAGGGTAATGTTGTTGATTATGTAGATAAAGGTACAACAACCGAGAAGCGCTACAGATGGATTGAGGTAAGTGCCAAGACTGCTTCGGAACAGTCAATGCTGGAGTTCAAGATTCCTTCTACATACTCCAACGTTTATTACAATGTGTACGTAGTGTCTATGCCCGACCTCTATTCACAGAATCAATTGCCTACCTGGTTCCAGGTCAGCCAGTCTGTACAGAACGATAAGGGTGTGTTTGGCTCAAAGACCTATTTGAACAATCCTAATCCTATTACAGCAGACAGCGAATACGACAACTTGGATCAGCTGCTTAAGCAATCGAACCTTAGTCGTGGTTTTGTGACTAATCCCTATGCGATTGATACCATCTTGGTTCAGAAGGCTCTGAAGTTCGACTACAGTGGCGTTGGCGTTGATGGTGGTGTATTGAAACTCAACATTGAGTCTTGGGGTGGTTCTTCATCATCTATCCGTGAGAAGATTTATACCCGTACACTCCGTCTGAACGAGATTATCTTGGTTCCATTCGAAACAAAGGAGGAGGCAGAAGCTGCCGCAGATGACCTCGATGCATTCAACGATGCAGTACTCCAGGCTTTAAAGGAAAACTAATACGTTATGAAGAAGATTAATATACTTACTCTTTCACTCCTGATGATTTCTTCCAACACCCTCTATGCACAAACAGAGGGCGAAGACCAGGAGGATGAGCCTGTGATCATTCGTTATCACAAGGCAACGAAGAAGGATGAACCTACCCGTACCATTAAGGGTAAGGTGTTGGCACAGGCTGGCAATGAGCCTTTGGCCGGTGTACTCATCCAGTCGATTGCTGGTGAGGGTTATTCAACCTTGAGCGACGAGGATGGTACGTTCTCGCTGCAGGTGCCCCTTTACAGCACTGCTGTGTCGGTAACCATTCCCGGTTACAATACCGTCCGTGTAGGCTTGAACAAGTCGGGCGAGTTGCGCGACATCATCTTGCAGAGCGATGCCATCAGAGGACTCTATTCTGCCGATGACAATATCACCAATAAGGTTTCTACCGGTTCCATCGAGTTTACTCCTGCCCGCAACATCAAGAGTGAGATTGAGAACCAGCTCGGTGCCAATGTGCGTACTATCGAGCGTAGTGGTGCCATTGCTGTAGGTAACTACATGAACATTGGTGGCGTGAACTCTTTGCAGAGCAACTCTCAGCCTTTGATTGTCATTGATGGAGTTATCATGGATCAGCAGTATTCTCGTCAGATGCTGCACTCGGGTTACTACAATGACTTGCTTACCAACATCAACCCCAACGACATTGAGAAGGTGGAGGTGTTGAGCAATGCAACTGCCATCTACGGTAGCAAGGGTGCCAATGGTGTCATCCTGATTACCACCAAGCGCTGTACCTCAGAGGCTACCCGCATCGAGGCAAGTGTTAACATGGGTGTGGAGTTGACCCCCAACATGATGTCCCTGATGAACGGTCCTCAGTACAAAACTTATGCTTCAGGTTTGTTGCAGTCAACCGATACAAGAGCCAACAACTTCCGTTTCCTGAAGGCTGACCCCAACTATTATTGGTACAACAAGTACAACAATAATACCAACTGGGCTGACCACATCTATAAGGAGGCATTCGTCTCTACATACGCCTTGAATGTACAGGGTGGTGGTGACGTGGCTAAGTACATGCTGTCGGTAGGTTATACCAAGGACAACAGTATCGTTTCTGAGTCTGACCTGGATCGTTTGAATATCCGTTTCAATACTGATATCGCAATCACCAACAAGTTGGACGTACGTTTCGACGCTACCTATACCAACCAGACCCGTAAGCTGCTTGACCTGGGTGCTCCCACATCATACGATGACAAGTCAATCACCAGCCTGAACTTCCTGGCTGCTGCCAAGAGCCCCATGCTGAGTCCCTTCTCATTTGCATTGAACAGAATCCAGAAGAACCACCTCGACATCGTGGACGAGGACTACCTGGATGAGGTGACTACACTTCGCAATGCAAACTACCGTCTGGCTAACCCCTGCGCTATTGCAGAGTACGGTACTGCTGAGAATAAGAACTACTTCGACAACAGCTATGTGAATATTGCTGTTACTCCCAAGTACATTATCAATTCTCACTTGGTGGCAAGCACTATGTTCAGCTATACTGCCATCAACACCAATGAGGCATATTATGTGCCCATCAATGGTGTGCCCAGCTACTATGTGAAGGAGTTGCAGGCCACCATGGAGAATGAGGTCGGTTCAATGTTCTCTACCCAGAACACCTTGAACAGCGATACTCGTATCGACTGGACAAACAACTACAAGGGTCATAACATTCACTTGCTGGGTGGCTTCCGTCTGATTAACGAGACTTACTCTCTCAATACTCAGCACGGTTACAACACCGGTAACGATAAGACTCCTTATATCAACAACGCAACCCAGAAGACCAGTACAGGTACCAGCCCCAAGTGGATGGATCTTAACTGGTATGCGCAGGCTCAGTACAACTACCAGAACCGCTACTATCTGCAGGGTGACCTGTCGGTAGAGACCAACTCACAGTTTGGCCGTGATGCCAAGAGTGGTATCAAGATGGCTGGTGTGGTATGGGGCGTATTCCCCAGCTTGCAGGCAGGATGGGTAGCCAGCAATGAGAAGTTCTTCAATGCTCCCGGCATCGACTACTTGAAGTTTACCGCCGGCTTCAGCATGGCAGGTAACGATGACATGGTTTATGATGCCTCTCGTACCTACTTGAAGAGTATTCTTTTCATGAGCCAGGCTTCTGGTCTCATTCTGGGTAACATCGGTAACACCGAGCTGCAGTGGGAGCGCACTCGTCGCTTCAATTTCGGTGCTGAGATGAACGCCCTGAACAACCGTCTGGGTGTGAAGTTCAACTACTTCAAGTCATGGACCGACAACCTTATCACCTTGCAGGAGCTGGGCTTTGTCAGCGGTCTTGAGAACAACTACAGCAACGGTGGTTCACTTGAGAACGAGGGCTTTGACGTAACTGTAAATGCTCACCTTGTAAGCACCAAGGATTGGAACTGGTCATTGGGCGCAAGCATGGGTCACTATGTGAACAAGCTCACAGCTCTGCCCGACAACAAGCCCTACCTCGACACAGAGGTGTATGGCGGTACTGTTCGCAGCCAGATTGGCAGCAGCATCAATACCTTCTACGGCTTCCGTACCGATGGCGTTTATGCCACCACCAGCGAGGCTAAGGCTGCTGGCAAGTACATCGAGGATGAGACTGGTAAGAAGACCTACTTCGGTGCTGGTGACATGCGTTTCATTGATATGGACGGTAACAACCTCATCGATGACAAGGACCGTACCGTCATCGGTGATGCTACTCCCGACATCTATGGTAACATCTTCTCAAGACTTACCTACAAGAACCTGGCTCTTGATGTGAACTTCAACTATAGCCTCGGCGGTGACGTGTACAACTACAACCGTCAGCAGCTGGAGAGTGGTTCTCGCTTCATGAACCAGACAAGCACCATGCTGAACCGCTGGATGTATGAGGGTCAGGTTACCAATGTGCCCAAGGCTACCTACAACGATCCCATGGGTAACGCTCGTTTCAGCGACCGTTGGATTGAGGACGGCAGCTACTTGCGCCTCAAGACTCTGACCTTGAGCTACAAGCTTCCCATCGACAATACCTATATCCAGGGTATCACCGTATGGGGTCAGGCTAACAACCTGTTCACCATCACCAAGTACTTGGGTAACGATCCTGAGTTCTCTTGCAGCAACTCTGTATTGTATCAGGGTGTAGATGCTGGTTTGCTCAATCGTGGTCGCAGCTTCCACATTGGTGTTAAAATCAACCTGTAAAACTTAATTAAGAATTAAGAATTAAAAATTAAGCATTGCATGCGCAATACGATTGTTAATTATTAATTGTTAATTGAAACAAGATTCATATTATGAAACTCAATAAAATATTTTTATCCTTGGCAATGGCAGGCTCTGTGGCAGGTGTTACCACGTCATGTAGCGACATGCTTGACAGAGGTAATGAGTACGTTATCTACCAGGAGGATCATACATTGACCACTCCTGCCGATACCGTGACTACCATGTTGGGTATCCTCAATCAGCTTCAGTCAATTGCCGTGCGCACGAACCTCTATGGTGAGGTTCGCGCCGACCTTGTGAAGATCAATGAAAATGCATCCATTGATTTGAAGAACTTGGCTAACTTTGAGGCCAATGTGTCAGGTGATGACGATGCCAACAAGTACAATACGCCTCGCGATTACTATAGCGTAATCAACAGCTGTAACTACTATCTGGCACATGCCGACAGTACCGCAGGAAATACCAACCGTAACGAGAAGTATTTCGAGAACGAGATTGGACAGGTGCACAGCATCCGTGCATGGGTGTATCTGCAGACTGTATTGGCTTATGGTCGCATCCCCTTGGTGACTGAGCCTGTAGTTACCAAATTGCAGTCAGAGGCCAACTATCCTATGGTTGAGCTGAATGAAATCTGCGACTACTTCATCAAGGACCTCAAGCCTTATGTGGGTCGCGAATATCCCGATCCCGGAAACTTCGGTACCAACAGCGTAACTCCCAAGATGTGCTTCTTCCCCACACAGGTGGTGCTGGGTGACCTCTATCTCTGGAAGGCTGTGCTGAACCGTGACCCCGAGATGGCAAAGTTGGCTGCTAAGAGCTATTATGACTACATCATGTGGGACAAGAGTGGCAAGCGTGTGCTGACTATGGACATTCAGCGTGCTTCTTGGTCTGAACGTTCACTCTACGAGGAGAAATACAATAACTTGTCTGCACCCGTATTCTCGTATGGTTCATCATGGGGAACTGCAAACAGCGAAGGTATCACTGTGATTCCTATGGACTCTGCTTCAACCAGCGGTTTCTACAATGAATTGCGTAACCTCTACAATTATACCAACAAGACTGAAGTCAAGGAGGCAAGCATTTCTCCCACCGATATCTATTTCAACCTCAGCGAGGCTCAGGATTACTATGACTGGGATACCAACCGTAAGGTTGTAAAGGTGGAGCGTGACAAGTTTGACGATGAGGATCTTGAGGATCACATGTATGGCGACTTGCGTTTGTGGGGCAACTACTCAAAGCGCAAGATTAACCTTAACATGACAGAGTACACTCAGCAGACTATCGAGAAGCATACACAGCAACATGTGGGTGTTTACCGTCAGACTCAGCTCTATCTGCGTCTGGCAGAGGCTCTGAACTATGCAGGTTATCCTCGTTTTGCCAAGCTCTTCCTTACCGTCGGTGTAAATGATGACACTATGGAGAATGAGGTTTATCCTTACTACACCTCTGCTGAGGACAAGGCATTCCTCGACTACTTCAAGTGGTCAAATAACACCTTCATCACCATGGTGGAGAGCTACAAGCCTCTGACCGACTCTTTGGGTGTTATCACCGCCTATGATGCCATGTATCGCTCTACTGACAGAGACGTTACCATGATGGGTATCCATAGCCGTGGTTCTGGTCTTGCATTCCTCAATCCCAACTATGCTCCTGCAGTTGTGCCCGACAGCTCTGCCTATCCCCGCGACCTGGCAAAGAAGGTGGGTCACTGGCCTGTGAAGGAAGACTATGAATTCCCCGCAATGCCCAAGGCTCCCAAGGAGGTACTTAAGCCCAGCTCATGGGATGAGCATCCTCGTGTAACCCTTACTGAAGACGAGTATGTGGCTATTGGTGGTAAGAAGACCGCCTACAAGCGCTACGCTGACTCTGTAGATAAGTACATCAAGTACATTGACGAGACTCTGCCCACATACAATGCCGACATGGAGGCTTACCAGGCAGAGACCGACCGTCTGCAGGCAATCTTTGATGCCGACCTTGATGCGTTTAATACTCGCCGTGATGCATTCATGGATGCTTACAATGTATGGTACGAAGCTGCTTACAGCAATCCTTCACTCATCAAGAAGGAGCAGGAGCAGGTTGACAAGCTCTTGCTCGATGAGTGTGCACTTGAGATGGTGTTCGAGGGAACACGTTTCTTTGACTTGATGCGTCGTGCTTACTGGTACAATGATCCCAACCGACTGGCTGATCCAATTGCCAAGCGTAACAGCGCACTCAAGGCTAAGCTCATGGACTACAAGAACTGGTACCTGAAGTGGAAGGGCCAGATTGGCTATTAAATTTGGACTCGGTAATGCTTGCATCATTACTTAATCCATAAATCATAAAAATCCTTGCTTGGCTTACACCTTGCAAGGATTTTTTTTGCTAATGTCGGTACTTTTTTGTAATTTTGCACCCATTATTTAAGCTTGAAATAAAATCAAATATAATATGGCTAAGAAATTTGCTGAAAGAAATGCGCTGAACCTCTCTGATGTCAACAAAGAGGTGCTGAAGCAGTGGGATGACGAAGACTTGTTCCACCGCAGTATAACTGAGCGTGAGGGATGCCCTTCGTTCATCTTCTTTGAGGGTCCTCCATCTGCTAACGGTCATCCTGGTATTCACCACGTGCTGGCTCGCAGTATCAAGGATACTTTCTGCCGTTTCAAGACCATGAAGGGCTTCAAGGTAAACCGCAAGGCGGGCTGGGATACTCATGGACTCCCCGTAGAGCTGGGTGTTGAGAAGGAACTTGGCATTACCAAAGAAGACATCGGCAAGAGCATCTCTATTGAGGACTACAACATGAAGTGCCGACAGAACGTGATGATGTACACCAACGAGTGGACAGACTTGAGCCGCAAGATGGGCTATTGGGTGGATATGGAACACCCCTACATCACGTATGACAATAAGTACATTGAGTCACTTTGGTGGCTTCTGAAGCAGCTCTACCAAAAGGATCTGCTTTATAAAGGCTATACCATCCAACCCTACAGTCCTGCGGCTGGTACTGGACTTTCAAGCCATGAGTTGAACCAACCCGGTTGCTATCGTGACGTGAAGGATACCACGGTGACAGCACAGTTTAAGGTGCTTGATGTCTGCGAAGGTCTGAAGGACAAAGGTCAGTATACTCCTTGTGCAGAGGCAGAAAACCTGCCTACCTACATCCTGGCATGGACAACCACTCCCTGGACCCTTCCCAGCAATACCGCGCTTTGCGTAGGTCCCAAGATTGACTATGTGGCTGTGGTGGGTAACAATCCCTATACCGACGAGAAGGCTGTTTACATCATGGCGGAGAGCCGTTTGGCAGCTTACTTCCAACCTGCCAAGGACGAGGAAGGCAATGAGCAACCTCTGACAATCATCTGGCGTGGTACAGGTGCAGACTTGGTGGGGTTGCACTATCAGCAGCTCATGCCTTGGGTTAAGCCTTGCGCACTTGAGGGTGGCGAGGTCGTGGATAAGTCGGCTGAGGCTTTCCGTGTCATCCCCGGTGACTATGTGACTACCGAGGATGGTACTGGTATCGTACACATCGCTCCTACCTTTGGTGCTGATGATGCCAAGGTGGCTAAGGATGCTGGCATACCTTCGCTCTTCGTAATCGACAAGGCTGGCGATACCCGTCCCATGGTGGACTTCACTGGTAAGTATTTCGTGAAGGATGACATGGACGAGAACTTCCTCAAGACCTGTGTCAACGAGAGCTACTGGAAGCATAGTGGTGACTTCGTGAAGAATGCCTACGATCCTAAGTTCAATCAGGGTGGTAAGTACGACGAGAAGGCTGCCGCCAAGGAAATGGACCTCAACGTCATTCTCTGCATTGAGATGAAGGAGGAAGGAAGCGCGTTCAAGATTGAAAAACATGTGCATAACTATCCCCATTGCTGGCGTACCGATAAGCCTGTGCTCTACTATCCCCTTGACAGTTGGTTCATCCGCAGCACCGCTGCCCGTGAGCGCATGATGGAACTCAACAAGACCATCAACTGGAAGCCTGAGTCAACAGGTACTGGACGTTTTGGCAAGTGGCTCGAAAACCTCAACGACTGGAACCTCTCACGTTCTCGCTACTGGGGTACCCCTCTGCCTATCTGGCGCAATAAGGATACTCGCGAGGAGATTTGCATCGGTAGTGTGGAAGAACTCTTCAACGAGATTGAGAAGGCTGTGGCTGCCGGTGTCATGAGCAGCAACCCCTTGAAGGAACGTGGTTTCGTTCCCGGTGATATGAGTCAGGAGAACTACGATAAGATAGACCTCCATCGTCCTTATGTGGACCAGATTGTACTGGTAGGTGAGAGTGGTGCAGCCTTGAAGCGTGAACTTGACCTTATCGATGTATGGTTTGACTCTGGTGCTATGCCTTATGCTCAGATTCACTATCCCTTTGAGAATAAGGAGGGGCTGGACAGCCGTGTTTGCTATCCTGCCGACTTCATCGCGGAGGGTGTTGACCAGACACGTGGATGGTTCTTTACCCTGCACGCTATTGCCACCATGGTATTTGATAGCGTAGCCTACAAGGCCGTTATCTCTAATGGTCTTGTACTGGACAAGAATGGTCAGAAGATGTCAAAGCGTCTGGGCAATGCCATTGACCCCTTTGGCGCTATCGAGCAGTATGGATCTGATCCTCTGCGCTGGTACATGATTACCAATAGCGATCCTTGGGACAACCTCTCATTCGATCCTGATGGAGTGAAGGAGGTAAGCGGCTCATTCTTTGGCAAGCTGTTCCAAACCTACTCCTTCCTCACCATGTATGCCAATGTGGATGGATGGTGCTACGAAGAGGCTGATGTGCCCATGTCAGAGCGTAGCGAGATGGATCGCTGGATTCTGTCTTGCCTGCACACCCTTGTTCGTGACGTGACTGCCATGTATGAGGCTTACGAACCCAAGAAGGCTGGTCGCTTGATTCAGAACTTTGTGACTGACTATGTCAGCAACTGGTTCGTCCGTCTTAGCAAGAACCGTTTCTGGGGTAGCAGTATGAGTACCGACAAACTCAGTGCTTACCAGACTCTCTATACCTGTATCGAGACTGTGGCTCGCTTAATGGCTCCCATTGCCCCCTATTATGCAGACCGCCTGTATCGTGACCTCACCGAGGCTACTGGTCGTGACAACAACAGCGTTCACTTGGCATCATTCCCCGTGGCAGACAATGCCATGATTGATGCAGAACTGGAGGCTCGTATGGCTTTGGCTCAGCAGATTTGTACCATGGCTCACTCTTTGCGTAAGAAGGAGAAGATAACCGTGAAACAGCCTTTGGCACGTATTGCCATCCCTGCTACCGATGCCTTGCTGCAACAGCGCGTTGAGGCCGTCAAGAATCTTATCTTGGGCGAGATTAACGTTAAGAACATTGAGTTTATTGAGGATGGTGGCATGCTTACCAAGCAAGTGAAGTGTAACTTCCGCACTATGGGTAAGAAGTTCGGCAAGCTCATGAAGAGTGTCAATGCTGCCGTCTTGGCAATGTCTCAGGAACAGATTGCTAAACTGGAGGCTGATGAGCATCTCTCTCTCGTCATCGAGACTGGTGAGAGTGTGACCGTTGACCTCGAAGACATCGAGATCTTCAGCCAGGACATCCCCGGATGGAGCGTAACCAACAGCGGCACTTTGACCGTGGCACTCGACCTCACCATTACAGAGGAGTTGCGTGTTGAGGGTCTTTCACGTGAAATCATTCGTAGCATCCAGAGCTTGCGTAAGGAGAGCGGTTTCGAGATTACCGACCGCATCATTGTCACGTTGCCTGCATCTGCCGAGAATGAGACCGTGCTGAATACATTTGCCGATTACATTGCCTCGCAGGTGTTGGCCGACAAGATCGAGCTTGGTGATGCTTTGGCAGTAAAGAAAGTATAAGTTAATGATTATGGGTTAGTGGTTATTGGCTAAGGATATAATTACCTGTTGATACGTTTTATCTACTACACATCGTACACAGTAAACAAACACAAAAATCCCCTTTGTTTATATCTCTTGCCATTAACCATCCCCTAATCTTAGTAATATTAACCTAAAATAATATCTTTAAGAACTATGGAAGAAAAAAAACGCTACTCGGACGAAGAACTGGAAGAATTCCGTGTACTGATAGAGGAGAAGCTCAGGTTAGCACAACGCGATTATGAAAAAATTATTGATGAATTGACTAATCGTAACAGTAATGGAGTTGATGACACTTCGCCCACCTATCATGCTTTGGAAGAGGGTAGTGCGGTTCAGTCGAAGGAACAATTGGTGTCTTTGGCCAATCGTACGCAGAAGTACATTGCTGGTCGTAAAGCCGCGCTTGTACGCAGCGAGAAAAAGACCTATGGCATTTGCCGTGAAACCGGCAAGCTGATTCCGAAAGAGCGTTTGCGCGCAGTTCCTCATGCAACCCTTTGCATTGAGGTTAAGCAGAACAACCGAATTCATTAGTAACTTTATCTTGCTGTAATTTAGATGAGTAAAAAGAAACAAGCATGGATGGTAGTAGGCTTAGTCCTACTACTCATCGTTATAGACCAATGGTCCAAGATATACGTGAAGACTCATTTCGAAATGCATGAGTCATACGAAATATTCAGTTGGTTCAAGTTGGTCTTCATAGAGAACAATGGTATGGCATTTGGCATGGAGTTTGGTGCCAAATTATTCCTTACGTTGTTTCGCATCGTTGCCAGCGGTGCCTTGATTTGGTATATTGTCAAGTGTATCAGGAAGGGAGTCTCGGCAGGGTATCTTGTCGTTGTATCTGCCATTCTTGCGGGTGCATTAGGCAATATCATTGATTGCATGTTCTACGGACTCATCTTTGACAATCCCGCAGAAGGGTATGCTCAGTTTGTCTCATTTGGCGATGGCTACGGAAGGTTCCTTGAAGGTAGGGTGGTGGATATGTTCTATTTCCCGCTTTTCGAGTTCAACTGGCCCGATTGGGTACCTTTTGTGGGAGGTGACCACTTCCTGTTCTTTAATCCTATTTTCAACTTTGCCGACTCATGCATCACTTGTGGTGTGTTTGCTTTCCTCATCTTCTATCGTAGCGTATGGCAGGGAAAGGACAAGAAGACCGCCAATGTGCTAGAGATTGACAAGGATAAGGATAACCTGAACAAGGATAAAGATAACGTGAATAGATGATTATGTACAGATGCCGTGTTGTGCTGATTGCACTTGTCTCGCTTCTTGCTTTCTTTTCGTGCAAGCCACGAATACCGAGTGGCATTCTTTCGCAAAGCAAGATGGAGGAAGTACTCTATGATTACCACTTGGCACAGAGTGCAGCCGAGGCGGGCGATGGAGACGTGGCCTCCACTCGCTACCTCTATGTGCAGTCGGTGTTTCAGAAGCATGGCATCACAGAGGAAGAGTTCGACTCAAGCATGGTGTGGTACTCTGGCAATGCCGTAATCCTTAAGAAGATATACGACAGGTTGTTGTCACGTTTTGAGTCGGAGTCGAAAAGTCTGGGCGTGGGCGTAAGTGACACGGAACTCTATGCCAACATGACCGAGATAGGCGATACTGCCAATATCTGGTCGGGAAGTCGATTTCTTATTCTTGAAGACAATCGCCTGCATAACATTACGTCGCTTTTTATGCAGGGTGACTCTACCTTCCTGCCTGGCGATATCTTCAAACTCAGCTTTGAGTCTCATTTCATGGGTACTAATGCCCGTGATGCCTACGCTTTCCTGCAGATTCAATACACGGATGGCAGTACGCATGGCGTTTCGCAGCGCCTGTCTTCAAGCTACAACGTGTTGATGACGTTAAACGATGGTGCCAAGAATGCCGATGCTCGTGCAGAACGCATCACCATCACGTTCTTTATGCCACATGCGCAGAAACCCTCCAACCCCAATTTCTTCTATATCACCAGTCCTGCGTTGTTGCGCATTCACACCCAGAAGGCCGTAGAGACCGTGACACCTGCGGCTACAGATTCTTTGCAAATGGATAGTCTTGCCGTGGATACCGCCAAAGCCGAAGTAGATACCATTACACATTCACGTTTGTCTCCCACCCAGCTTCGTGATAGTAAGCAGGTTGACCGCAAGATAGAGATTGTGAAGGAGAGACCCCTTGCGCCTCGTCGCAAGCAAGGTCGTGTAGTACGTCGCAGACAATGAGGAAGATAGCTGCACATCGTATTGTCCTGCCCAATGGTGAGGTACTTCGTCAGGAGGTCGTTACATTAGACGAGCATGGAAACGTGGTGGAGCATCACCTTCTGCAAGGTGAGGAGGCTGGGGTAGAATGGTATGTGGGAGAGATTAAACTTCAGGAAAACTGAATTAGGTGGATGAGGTTGCCGGTATATTCCTGCTTATCAATAATATAGAGTACAAAACCGACTTTTCAAGTACTTCTCCAGCCTGTTCATGCCTTCCTCCAGATTCTGCAATGAGTTGGCATACGAGAGGCGAAGGAAGCCTTCGGCACAGTTGCCGAAGTCAATGCCCGGAGTGACACCTACATGTGCCTTTTCGAGGATCTCGTAGGCAAAGGCATAGCTATCATGGGTGTATTGACGTGCATCCACCATGATGTAGAATGCTCCCTTGGGTTCTGCCACAGGGGGAAGACCAATTTCGCGTAAACGCTTCAGCAGAAAGAGCCTTCGTTCGTTGTAGATGGCGCGCATCCTGTTCACCTTCTTCTCTGCCTCCTTGCTTTGCAGTACACAAAGTCCCATCTCTTGTGAGATGCTGGGAGCGCAAAGTGCAAAGTTCTGATGCAAAATGTCGAGCTGAGGCATGTATTGCTCAGGGGCAATGAGGTAGCCAAGACGCAATCCTGTCATGGCATAGCGTTTGGAGAATCCGTTGAGAACGAATGCGTTGTCTGTGTACTCAAGTATGGAATGTGCCTTTCCCTCATACACAAGTCCGTGGTATATCTCATCGCTGATGATGGGGATGCCCAGCGTGGCAAGTTCCTGCATGAATGCCTCGTCGAGTAGCGCACCTGTGGGGTTCATGGGTGAGTTGATGAAGATGCCTTTGGTACGAGGTGTGATGGCTCGTTTGATTTCTTCGATGTCATAGCTGAAGCCGTTCTCGGGTTTCAAACAGACGCTTACGGGCTTGGCTCCCGATGCCAGGATGAAGTTCTTGTAGCAGGCATAGCCTGGATTAGATATGATGACCTCTGACTGGCTGTCGAACAGCATCAGGCAGAGCAACAGTATGGCAGGCGAAGAACCGCTCGTTACCATCACCTGCTCAGGTTTCACGCTTACTCCATATTCCTTGTTGTAAAGTTCCGCAATGGCTTGTCGCAGTTCATATTTGCCCAGCGCGTGGGTGTAGTGGGTCTGCTTCTCTTGCAGCGCCCTGGTGCCAGCCTCCATGGCAGCCTGTGGCACGTCGAAGTCTGGTTCACCCACCTCCATGTGAATGATGCTCATTCCCTGCTGCTCCATCTCCTTGGCCTTGCCAAGAATCTCCATTACGATGAACGAGGTCATCTTGTCAATCTGTGCATTCATGCCTTTCTGCTTTTTTGTATGATAAATCACTTTTTCTTACCTTTGCGCATCTGATAGGTAATATAGTTGATTATCAACATGATGATAGTGAATCCTAAACCATGGATTGCGCAGATGTGGAAAGGCTTCTCTTCAGCGCACCAACGCTCAAGGAAGTAGTATCCGAATGTGTAGAAAATGCCTGCCAGAAGGCATCGCAGAATGGTATCTCTCATTTTATGAATATTTTTTCTCCCTCTTTGCCTCCTTCCCAGAGAGAATGGGGCTTAAGAGAATGAATTATCAATTGTCAATTAACCTGAAGTTCATTTTTCGAGTTATCGAATTTTCGAACCATCGAATCGTCGGAGGTTGTCGAATCGTCGGGTTGTCGAGCCGTCGAGTTGTCGGGTTATCGGGTTATCGAGGTTACTTACACTCAAGAATCCCTCTCTCTTGCAGGAAACTCTTCCTTGGGCATCTTGTGGATGTAGATGTCTCGCTGTGGGAAGGGGATGTTGATATTATGTTCGTTGAGCGTGTTGTAGATAATTTCCTTCGCACGTCCCGTTACTGGTATCGACTCCTGTACTAGTACCCACATGCACACGAGAAGATCGACGCTGTTGTCACCGAAGTTACTGAAAGCCACCTTGATAGTGGTGTTCTCGTCGATGATGCGCTTGCCCTGCTTGGTTTCTTCCTCGCAGAGAGGCTGTAGTGATTCTTGCAGTATGTTACGCACCTTCTCTATCTGACTGCCGTAGGCTACGCCGATGGGAATCTTCACCAGTTCGTATTGGTGGTTGCGCGTTAGGTTCTTGAAGTTCTTGCTGAACAACGACGTGTTGAGGAAGGCTATGACGCATCCATCCATGGTGTAGATCATGGTGCTCTGGTACGTAATCTTCTCCACGCGTCCACGCACCCCGTCGCACTCTATGTAGTCGCCCACACGCACACGTCCCGACATCAGTGAGATGCCATAGAAGAAGTTCTCCAGAAGGTCCTTCATGGCGAAACCCATACCAGTGGCCAGACCTGCGGTGACGATGGATATGCCGCTGCTGGGCACCTTGAGCATGACGAGAATGAATATCACGTAGCTACCCCATACGAGGATGGAGACGATGTTGTTGGCCAGCGTGGTGTTGTAGTCCTCTGAGGTCTCGCCCAGTGTACGGCGGCGAATGTGGTGGTAGAGCGAGCGGAAAAGATAGTTGAAATACCGGAACAGGAACCAGAAGCCAGCCACCATGCAAATCTTGAAGATAGAGAGGCTGATGATGCCTTCGCGGTCGATGAAGTTGTACATGAAGACCTTGATGCAGATTGACGTCATCTCGAATATCTCGGCTGCCCAGTAGATGCTCATCAGTACTGATAATACCGCTAGAATTGGGATGACGGCCTTATGGATGAAGTCGTACACCCATGTCTTGCTGATGTGCTCACCCTTCTTGATCTGCTTTACCAGTTTCTCGCGGCGCTCGGTTGTGTCGATGCCGTTTTTCTCGTCGATGTGCAGTTGGGGCATGATGTGGTAGAGCAGACGCTTGCCCTCGTACATCTTCAGCAGGTCATAGAAGCAGGTGATGCTCTGTATGGCTGTGAGTTGGAACATCCACCACATCATAATCTCTACGGCCAGCAGCGTGTAGCCAATCCATGATGCCACGGTGGCAATGACCATGGTGAGCAGCGAGATGGATGAGTAGAACATGTCGCTATGAGGAAGGCCCGTCTTATGTTGCTTCAGGGTACGCGTCTGCCAGATGGTAAACGTCAGTAGGATAGGTGGATAGATAAGGTTAACCAACGTATTGGGGATGAGTACGATGCGGAATACGATGACCACTATGGCCATACAGATGAATGGCATGTATATCTTTGCTCCTGAGCGTGCCTGGGTGTCGTCCAAACGGATAAGGAGCGAGAGGAAGATGGCTTCGGTAAGCCATGCGAAGGTAATCATGAGCGAGGTTCCCATGAGCACGATGTTGCGGTCGGTGAAGGCACGCGCCACGGTAACGAAGATGGCAAACAGTGCCACGCCCAGCACGCTGATGTACATGCGACGCTTGCGCATGAATTCCTCTGTGCGGAAGCGCTTAGGCATCAGCCATCGCACGATGGCGTTGCTGATAAACAAGGCCAGGGCAATATACACCACCATGAATATACTGATGAATATCACGTACATGCCACGCCACTCCGACACGCCGCTGCCATCCTCGGCCAGCGGCTTGTACTTGTTGGCGATGTCCTGCTTGGCCTGTTCCCATTGCTTGGGTAGTGAGAACAGGATAGAGAAGTAGTTCTTGCCTCCATCCCTAAAGATGCTTTGTTGCAGTATCTGGTAGCGCGACTGGGCAAAGTCGTTGAGCTTCTGCACGCGTTCCGACACCAGGTCGTAGTAGTTCTTCTCCTTCTCAATGCTCTCTATGAAGAACTGCAGGCTTCCGAGCATCTGCTCGGCATAGTAGAGGCAGTACATACGGTCATTCAGTTCCTCACCTTGCAGGAAGAAGGGTTGGTCGGCCTCTTGTTCGCTCTCAGCATTCTGGGCGTGTATGTGCAGGGATGCCAGGCTGTCGGCCTCGTTGATAGCCAGCGAGTCGATGGCCGTGATGGAGTCGCGCGCTTCACCCACCGCAGGAGGCATCTGCTTGAGCAGGGCCACCAGTTCGGTGTATCGCTCAATCTCTTGCGACACACGGGTGCGTATCCTGTCGTATGGGACGGTGTTGAGCGTCAGTTCGCGAAACATCTTGGTGGCTTCCTGGCAGGCGTATGCCATGTCGAAGGTGAAGTCGGCTTTCTGCGAGAACAGTATCAGACCTATCTGCTCGCTGCGTTTCATGTACACGATGAGCTGGGCGTGCTGTTCTGCGCTCATTGTCTCGTAGCGCTTCAACAGTTGCTTCGACTTCTCATAGTCAGCCTTCAGCTCGGCCCTTAGCACACCCAGCGTGTGGGTGAGGTCCTTCTCCTTCAGCACGGCTTGCGACTGTAGTGCGCAGCATAGCATCATCCATGCCACGAATAGTATTCTTTTCATTACTCTAATTGTGGTTTCTCACCCCTTAGGGTGTATGTGTTGTTTGTATCGAACTGAACGGTCGTCATTCCCCCCAAATGTCTATTGGGTACGGGTAGTCGGCCTCAGCTTCTCATTGAAATGGCAAAATTAGGCAATATCTGTGAGATATACAACATTTTCTCCCAAAAGAATGTGCAAATAAGTTAAACTAATGCATCCTTAATCTGTTTTAATAGAACTTTGTACTTGTTTGCCAGATAAATGTTTACCTTTGCACCATTCAAACCACAAACTATATAACTCAGAAAACTTTTATCATGGATATACGACAACTTACCTATTTTGTGGCCATTGCCGAGTGTGGCAGTTTTTCTGAGGCATCTCGCAGATGCTTCATTTCGCAGAGTGCCATTTCGCAGCAGATAAAGCTGCTTGAGGATGAACTGAAGACGGTACTTTTCCTGCGTACCTCGCATCGGGTGTCGCTTACCGAGAGTGGCGAGCTGCTGCTTCCCCTGGCGCGGAAGACGCTGGAGGACATTGAGCGATGTAAGGAACGCATGAACGAAGTGAACGATATGCTCACCGGAACGCTTTCCATCGGCCTTACCTATTCGCTTGAGTCGTATCTGCGAAAGGCTATTGTGCGCTTCATGCGTCTTCATCCCAATGTGCAGCTCAACGTGGTTTACAAGACCATGCCCGAGCTTATGAAGTTGCTGCACAACAATGACCTTGACTTGTCCTTCGGCATCACGACGGATGGTGAGTGTGATTGGGTAGAGCAGAAGCCCGTGTTGCAGTATCGCCTGTGTGCCGTGATGCGCGATACGCACCCCCTTTCCGGTCGCCAGCCGCTCTCGTTCTCCGACCTTAGGTTGCAACGCATCATACTGCCAGAGGCTGGCATCCGCGACCAGAATGCTGCGGAGCATTTTCTTACCTCCAAGGCAAGGGAGTTGCGCAACTGCGTTTTCATCAACGATGTTAATGCTATACTCAACATATTGAAAATGAGCAATTGCGTGAGCATCTTGCCCGAGCATATAGCAGAAGGTGATGATGGTCTTGTGGCTGTGCCGATAAGTGAGTTAGACGAACCCTTTACAAGCATGGCTTACGTCAAGAAATGCAGCTTCCGCAAGAAGTCTATCGATGCTTTCCTGGGGATGTTAAGTTAGTGGACAGGATTGTTTTTGCTCAAGTTTTGCAAGTTCTACTCGGTTTGCCGCTTCGTAGCTCGCCTGCAGAAGCCACAGGTTTAAGTGTGGACGAGATTGTGGCTTTGTAGAGAGGGCTTGTGAATCGTGAATTAAAAATGAAGAATACATTTGGTTTGTTTGGCATGGCTCTACTGGCAGTAGTGCTATGTGTGAGTTTTACTTCTTGCAGTAAGGATGGCGATGAAATCAACCCGGGTGAGGGTGGTTCGCCTAACCTGATTGCTGGTACGTTCAGCGTAAGTTCAAACAAGAAGGTGCAGTTCACCAAGGGTAACTTGTATTGGGATGGCTCTGCCTACCATTTTGAGACCAACCAAACAGACTATCCCGAGTTATGGAATGCCAGCCATGTGGGACATTTCTATTGGACGAGCCTCAATGATTACCAGAGTGGCTACACTGATTTAGTGCCTTTCGCACAGCGCTATGCCTGCACAAACTTCAGTCACATCCTTAGCTACACATTCTTTTGTGGTGAGGACAGTCCCCTCACCGTGGATGGCATTAGTGGCTGCTTTGCTCTGAG
Organism: Bacteroidaceae bacterium; assembly: GCA_024401185.1. Taxonomy (GTDB): domain Bacteria; phylum Bacteroidota; class Bacteroidia; order Bacteroidales; family Bacteroidaceae; genus Physcousia. The sequence goes on from JAKSLO010000021.1 coordinate 30,945, forward strand.
CCAGTCGGAGTGGCATTACCTTATATATGCCCGCACCAATGCCACCAAACTGTGCAAGTATGGCGTAACCGTAGGTGGCAAGGTTAACTGCCTGATCATAGCCCCCGATGGTTTCAGCGGTGGCTTGAAGTCTTCCTATACTTTGTATGAGGTTAATTCCCTCGGCCTGGTTTGTCTGCCTGCTGCTGGTACTCGCGATTCTTGGGGCATATCCGGTGCCGAGAACTGGGGTGGCTACTGGTCTTCTACGCCTTTTGTTGAGGGTGGTGCGTACGCCCTTTACTTCGACTCAGACTATGTATATGTATACGAGGGCGACAACTTCGACCGTAGCTTTGGCTTGCCGGTTCGCCTCGTGCGGTTGGCTCAGTAACCTTTGCTTTTTGTCAAGTCAGGAGACAATAGCCGGAGAATCTCTTTTATGAAAATATTTGCAAAACCGATAATGGTTTTGTATCTTTGCAGACGG
>JAKSLO010000022.1 GCA_024401185.1 Bacteroidaceae bacterium
TCTAGGTCGGGATGACAAGACTCGAACTTGCGACCTCGCGCCCCCCAGACGTGTGCGCTACCAACTGCGCTACATCCCGTTCCTGTTTTGCGAGTGCAAAGTTAGTCGTTTTTTTTGGAACGACCAAATTTTTTTTGTAATTTTGTGCCGAAAATATTAAAAAAATCACAAAAAGTATGGCAATTACCCTAAATAGATGTGAATTTGGACCAGTTTCGATACAATTACCGGCCAGCAAGAGCATCAGTAATCGTGCTTTAATCATCAATGCGCTGAGTGGTGCAGGAGTGATGCCGCAGAATGTCTCGGACTGCGATGATACCTTTGTAATGGTGCGTGCCCTGACCCAGCAGAGCGATGTGATAGACATTATGGCGGCAGGTACGGCAATGCGTTTCCTTACCGCTTATCTGAGTGTGACGGAAGGCGAGCGTATCATTACGGGTACCGAGCGCATGCAGCATCGTCCGATAGCCATTTTGGTAGATGCACTCCGTCAGTTGGGTGCGGAAATCACTTATGAGAAGGAAGAGGGCTTTCCGCCCCTCCGCATCAAGGGCAAGCGTTTGCAGGGAGGGCATATCAGTTTGGCAGGCAATGTGAGCAGTCAGTATATAAGTGCCATGCTGATGATTGGTCCTACATTGGAAAAAGGCCTTACCCTGACCTTGACAGGGGGCATCGTGAGTCGTCCTTACATCGACATGACGCTTAGCATCATGCGTGAGTTTGGAGCTAAGGCAACCTTTGAGGGAGACACCATTAGCGTGGAACCGACAGGCTATACGGCAATACCTTATTATATTGAGAACGACTGGAGTGCTTCGTCGTATTGGTTTGAAATGGTGGCTTTGACTCCTGGGAGTGAGATGCGATTGCCTGGACTTTTCGAGAAGAGTCTGCAGGGAGACCAAGGCGTCAAAGAGATTTTTGACAAACTGGGCGTGGAGGCTACGTTTGAGTGTGAAGGTGCCGCAGCCCCTGTTCTTGTGCTGCGTCATACCGGCAGGGTGGTGGAGCGCCTTGACATTGACATGCTTCGTGTGCCCGACCTGGCACAGACGGTGGTGGTGACATGTGCTATGCTGAACATGCCCTTCCGCATTACAGGCTTGCAGAGCCTCAAGATAAAGGAGACCGACCGCATTACGGCCCTTCGTACGGAGTTGAAGAAACTGGGCTATCTCATTAGTGAGGCTGATGACAGCATCCTGTACTGGGATGGTGAGCGTTGCGAACCACAGCCAGGTGCCTCTATCGATACTTATGAGGATCATCGCATGGCCATGTCATTTGCTCCTTGTTGTCAGACATTGGGTAGTATCGTCATCAATCATCCTGAAGTGGTAAGCAAGTCGTACCCGGGCTTTTGGGGAGAGTTTGATTCAGTTCATAGTTCATAGTTCACAGTTCATAGTTGACTTCGTCGAGCCCTTCGGCCTTCATAGTTCATAGTTTAAGAAAACGGAAATGGTTTTGATTATCATCATTGTGGCGGCTCTGGTGCTGCTGGGAGTTATTGCAGCATTTGCCGACAAAGTGCGTGCCAAGAAGTTGCAAAGGCAACTTGAAAGGGGCGAGATAGAAGAGGTGCCTGCCGAGGTGAACCCCGTTGACATGGAGTGTTGCGGACAGCATGAGGTGTGTGAGAAAGACAGTTTGCTGGCAGCTGTGAGCAAGCAGGTGGAGTATTACAATGATGAGGAATTGGATCGCTTTCGTGGACGCGAAGGGGATGAATATACAGAAGAGGAGTGTGATGAGTTTCGCGAAGTGCTCTACACTATGCGTGATGACGAGGTGGCAGGATGGGTGCGCAGTTTGCAATTGCGCTACATCAATCTGCCCGATGAGGTAAAAGATGAGGTTTTTCTGATTGTGGGCGAAAGAAGAGGGTAGGTGCACAATATTTCGCGCGCACGTTCGTTAATAAGTAGATACAGAATAGTACATTGGAAGAACCAGGCAAAATAATGCATGGAAAGCCACGCAATGAGCAAACGAATAGACATAGAAAGTAGGTGTTTTGAAGGCCCCGCATGGCGAGGTCTGCAACATCTTGTTCACCTTGCCGTGTATGGGTGGGCTATGTGCTGCGTGTGCCTCTTGTTGTCGGCTTGTTCTACTAAGACCAATACACCTATGACGCGTGCATGGCACTCATTTACGGCACGCTACAATACCATGTATAATGGCGAACTGGCCTTCAAGGACGGAATGGAGGCGCAGCAGAAAGGTCACAAGGATGATTACTCACAGTTGCTGCCCATCTACATCAGCATGAACAAGAGTACATCCCGACTTGGAAAGAGTAACTATGAAACGGCCATTACCAAGTGTGAGAAGGCCATCAAGTTGCATAGCATCAAGGCTAAACCCGAGAAGAAAGGCGGCAATCGTAAGCCCACCTTAAAGGAGAAGGAGTTCAGAGCCCGCAAAGAGTTCAACCCCTACCTGCACCATGCCTGGATGATGATGGGACAGGCACAATTTCAGCAAGGCGACTTCATCGAGGCTGCAAGTACGTTCAACTACGTGATGCGTATGTATAGCACCCAGCCCGACATCAGCAGCGTGGCCAAGGCATGGCTTGCCCGATGCTATGTGGCATTGGAGTGGCCGTATGATGCAGAAGATATCCTGACAAAGATGAGCCGTGACTCGATGGGGATTGAGGGTAAGCGCGAACGTGACAATACCCAGGCATTGTTCCTTGTGGAGACGGGACGTTATGAGGAGGCCATCCCTTACCTTCGCAATACCATCAAGCATGCCAGAGGTAAGTTGCAACGTGCCCGACTGAACTTTCTGATGGGGCAACTCTATCATGAAACAGGCAATAACCAGATGGCCTACAAATACCTGGGCAAGGTGGTACGAAGTAATCCACCCTATGAGCTGGACTTTAACGCGCGCATCATGCAAACGGAGGTGATGTCGGACACCAAATACAAACAGATGATCAAGAAGTTGCAGCGCATGGCCAAGAGTGAGCGCAACAAGGACTACTTGGACAGGGTGTACTATGCAATCGGCAACATCTACTTGAGTGTGCAGGATACCACACGTTGCATCTATGCCTGGGAGAAAGGTGTGGAGGAAAGTACGCAGGGCGGAATTGCCAAGGCTGTGCTGCTGCTGCGTATGGGACAGCTGTATTGGCAGCTGGAGAAGTACATAGAGGCACAAAAAGCCTATCAGCAATGCATCAGTTTGTTGGAGAAGGAACACGACGAATACAAGGAAAGTGAGCGCAGAAGCAAGATACTTGACGAGGTGGCGCCTCCATTGTCTGATGTGAAGTTGCAAGACAGTCTTCAGGCTTTGGCAAAGATGGACAAGAAGGATTATCTGGCAGCCATCGACCGTGTGATAGATGCCCTGAAGAAAAAGGAGAAAGAGGAAGCCAAGAAGGCTGCAGCCAATGGCCAGACGATGGGAGGTAACGGCGGAGGTTCGTCCCAAAAGCCTTCAGCCGCATCAAGTACCAGCAAACCTGCCAATGCCGGTGGTCCCTCAAGCCGAGGTGCATGGTACTTCTATAACCCTGCCACCGTGCAGAGCGGAAAGCAGGACTTCCAACGCCGTTGGGGTAATCGTAAGAACGAAGACAACTGGCGAAGAAGTAACAAGGTGGTAAGTTCGGGTAACGACTTCGAGGAATATAACTACGATGACGACTCGAACTCCTCGCCGGCAGACGACCTGGAAGGCGAGGGTAGTAAGGAGAGTGCCTTGAATGATTCGCTGGCCAATGACCCTCATCATCGGGAGTACTACCTCAAGCAGATTCCGTTCACGCAAGAGCAGATGGACGAGTCGAATGCCGTGCTAAGCGAAGGTCTGTACAAGGCGGGCGTGCTGGAGATGGAGAAACTGGAAAACTTCCCATTGGCGTTGAAGACCTTGTTGCGCCTGTTGCAAGACTTCCCCGACTTAGAGCAGAAGGACGATGTGTACTATCACCTCTTCCTCTTGCATGGACGTTTGGGCGATGACCGGGAGTCGGAGCGTTATCGTCAGTTGCTCTTGCTGGAGTGTCCTGAATCAAAACTGGCTCAACTGCTGGGCAATCCCAACTATGAGATGATAGCCCGTCAGGGTACGCACATAGAGGATTCGCTTTATGCAGCTTCGTATTCGGCTTACCTGGAGGATAACTACGACGAGGTAAACAAGAACTTTGAGTACAGTACAGCCAACTTCCCCGAAGGACAGAATCGTGCCAAGTTGCTCTTTGTGCATGCCATGTCGCAACTCTACACGGGGCATCGTAAAGAGTTTCTTGATGAGCTGAAGGAACTGGTGCAGAAGTACCCCAAGGAAGAGATAACCGAGATGGCCCAGTATATAGTGAAAGGACTTGACGAGGGACGCTTGTTGTCGGGTGATAAGTATAATGCCTCAGGCATCTGGGGGCGTCGCACGAGGGGTATGGACAATGATTCCACGGCAGTAGGCGATACGCTGAGTGAGGACCGCTATAGCAACTTTAACTTCGTCTTGGCCTATCCCTCGAACAGCCTGAATGAAGACCAGCTGCTGTTTGAGATGGCTCGCTATAACTTTACGAGTTTCATGATTCGTAATTTTGAGATTGAGACGATGGACCTTGATGGCATCTCGATGATGTGTATCAAGGGATTCCTGAGCTACGATGAGGTGCACGCCTATGCACAGCAGCTCTATGCCGACAAGCGAATGAGCAGAATACTCGAAGGCATCAAGAGTCTGCTCATCAGCGACAAGAACCTGATGATGCTGGGCAAGCAGTATAGTTTTGATGACTATGGCATCTTCTTCGATGAGAAACTGGCTCCGCTCAACATTCCTGATGATATCCGTATTGACGAACCTTCTGACATTCCATTTATCGACCCTGAAGATGTGGATGACGAGGATGAAGACAAGGAGGAAATGGACGAGGATGGGTACGATGATTTCCCGTATGGGTTCTGATGGCATCATCTAACAGCCTAAGACGGAGTGCGGAGGAATGGCTGAGCATCCTGCCCTTGCTTTTGAGATTTTATTTATAACTTTTAACTTATAGCTTTCAACTTACCTGTGGATTACAAACTTCTTTGGATAGACGACGAGATAGAACTTCTCACGGCACACAGGCTGTTCCTTGAGAAGAAGGGATATGAGGTGGAGACTGCCAGCAACGGATACGACGCATTGGATAAATGTGCCGAACAGGCTTTCGACCTTATCTTGCTTGATGAGAATATGCCGGGTTTGAGTGGTTTGGAAACCTTGCAGCGCATCAAGGAGGTTTGTCCCTCTACACCCGTGGTGATGGTAACCAAGAGTGAAGAGGAGAACATCATGGAACAGGCTATCGGACAACAGATAGCGGATTATCTCATCAAGCCGGTCAATCCTATCCAGATTCTTTCTACGCTGAAGAAGAACATTCATCAACGTGAAATCGTGACGGAGGTGGCACAGAATGCCTATCAGCAAGACTTTGGGAAACTGAGCATGCAGATTGATGATGCGCGAAGCATGGAAGACTGGATGGAAGTGTATAAGCGATTGGTGGCCTGGGAATTGCAGCTTAGCGAGACGGATTCGTCGATGAAAGAACTGCTGGCCACGCAGAAACAGGATGCCAATCATCTCTTTGGACGTTTCATTAAGAAAAACTACCAGTTATGGATAGAACAGGCGGACAAGCGTCCGACGATGAGTCCAGATATCTTCAAGAAGAATATTTTCCCATATCTTAATGATGGGGAAAAGGTCTTTTTTATTGTCATAGACAATTTCCGTTATGACCAGTGGTGCGTATTACGCGACGAACTTGCCGACCAGTTCCTTTTTGATGAGAACTTGTATTGCAGCATTTTGCCTACTGCCACACAATATGCCCGTAATTCCATCTTTAGTGGTTTGATGCCCAATCTCATTGCCAAGATGTTTCCTGAACTCTGGGTGGATGAGGATTCGGAAGAAGGTAAGAACCTCAACGAGGCTCCGCTCATTAAGACACAGCTTGACCGTTATCGCCGCAAGAACAGTTTTTCGTATCATAAAATCAACGACTCTAATGCAGCAGAGAAACTTGTTCATGAGCTACCCAACCTGCAACGCTACGACTTGAATGTGGTGGTTCTTAACTTTATAGACATGCTTAGCCATGCCCGAACGGAGAGTAGAATGGTGCGCGAACTTGCAAATAACGAGGCAGCCTACCGTAGCATTACCCAAAGCTGGTTCCGCCATTCGGCAGTAAAGGAGTTGTTCCGTGCGTTGGCCATGACCGATTATCGTGTAGTGCTTACTACCGACCATGGTTCCATACGTTGCAATAATCCCATCAAGGTGGTGGGCGATAAGAATACGAATACGAATTTGCGTTATAAGCTGGGCAAGAACCTGTCGTACAATCCCAAGGAGGTGTATGAGATGAAGGATCCGCTCAAGGCTCAGTTGCCTGCGCCCAACCTTAGTACGGCATACGTATTTGCCACGGGAGCAGACTTTTTTGCCTATCCCAATAACTACAATTATTACGTCAGTTATTACAAGGATACTTTTCAGCATGGAGGCATTTCAATGGAAGAGATGCTTATTCCGCTTATCACCATGCAAGGCAAGAAGAGGAATTGATGAGTGGTGCATTATAAAAACAAAAAGAAGGAGGATAAAGCAATGAATATTACAATTACATCGCTGGATAACATTCGCGAGGCAGCTCGTGAATTTATATCCCAGATAGGAGAGAATAGAGTTTTTGCCTTTTATGGTAAAATGGGTGCGGGCAAGACAACTTTCACCAAGGCCATCTGTGAGGAACTGGGTGTGCAGGATGCCATCAACAGTCCTACCTTTGCCATTGTGAATGAGTATGAGGCAGGTGATGGCTCAGCCATCTATCACTTTGACTTTTATCGAATCAAGCGTCTTAGCGAGGCATACGACATTGGCATCGACGACTACTTCTATAGCGGAAACCTTTGCTTCATAGAGTGGCCCGAACTCATCGAGGAACTTCTCCCTGAGAATGCCGTCCGTGTAGAGATAGAAGAACTTGCTGACGGAAGAAGAGTAGTCCGTATGTAAGATGAAACAGCAACGCAGCATTATGTGCTATTCATAATGCTGCGTTGCTTGTGTATGGTTTTCAGGCATCTTCGCTTTCCATGAAATCGAAGTCTGCATCTATAATATCAGCGATTTCGTTGGCGTCGAAATTGCCCATATTTTCCTTTTTCGACATCGCTACTACGTATTGTGCCACATCATCCAGAATGATGTCTTCTTCGTCATCTTTCTGCTCGATGTATTCGAACATTACGTCCACGATATACTGCAGGGTGTCATCATCGAATTTCTCGTTCAACTCGGCCGAGATGTGCTGACGGATGTATTTGATTTCTTCCGGGTCAAACTCCGCCATTTCTACTATTTCGTTCAGAACATTGCTATCCATTACAGTATTGCTTTGAGTTTTTCCTCCAGGGTGGCACGTGGTGCAGCTCCTACATGTTTGTCAATTACCTCACCATCCTTGATGAATAGAATTGTGGGAACGTTACGGATGCCGAATTTGTCGGTAAGTTCCTCGCTCTCCTCAATGTCGACTTTTCCAATAACAGCTTGTCCCTCGTAGTCGTTTGCAAGAGCCTCGATGATGGGGGCGATTTTCTTGCATGGACCACACCAAGTTGCCCAAAAATCCAATACCATTGGCTTTCCTTGTGCAGCCAATTCTTCGTAGTTCTCGTTTGTAATTGCTAACATAGTAATTGTCCCCCTCAATTCCCTGCTCGGGAGGTCATAATGGGGCTTTGGACCGATTTAAATATGCTTTGATTACTTATTGTTGATCGTGTATTCGATACCGATTGCGCTGTTGAGGAATGAAGCCAGTTCGTTGGTGATGGAAATCTCGTAGGAGGATTTCATCGATAATTCGGTTCTTCCATCGGTGTCGATAAAGATGAAACTCAGCTTCACTTTTCCTGGTGAGTCTTGTATGAGTGAGGCAAGGTTCTGAACCATTTTCTCCTCGATGTTTCCAACGTGTATCTTGATGGTTAGATTTTGCACCAAATCGTCTTTTATTCTTGACAAATGCTGGACGTCGGTGAAGCGCATGCTCAATGCCGTGGAGTCTCGGAATCGTGGTTCAATACGTCCGGCTAAGAGCAAGGTGTTGCCTTCTTCCATGAAACCGCTCCATCGGCTCCATTCATCGCCGAAAAGACGTATTTCGCCAGGTCCCGTGAAATCCTCTATGGTGACAATGCCAAAAGGCATGTTGCTCTTACTGCTTATCTTGCGTGCGACAGAGGTGACGATGCCTCCCATTTTGAACTCTGTATTTGCAAATGGTGTGAGGTCTGTTGTATTCGTCATGTGGAAGTTGCACACGTCTTGCAAGATAATACGGTATTCGTCAAGGGGGTGGGCCGAAAGGTAGTGGCCTACCAGTTCGCGTTCACGGTTCAGTCTTTCCAGCGCACTCCACGGAGCTGCTGCAGGAATGACTGGAGTGTTGATCTCGATGGCTTCCATGCCGAAGAGCGAGAACTCGGCTTCATGCTGTGCCTGTACGTATTGGTTTCCGTAACGGTTGAGCGTATCCACAAACACCTCGCCTTTATTGTTGGCTGCAAAAAATTGCTCGCGACGTATCTCATTGGAAAAGGCGTCAAATGCACCACTTAAGGCCAGGCACTCCAAACCGCTGCGTTTGATGGTTGACATGGGTATGCGCTGTACGAAATCGAATATGCCAGTAAAAGGACCGTTTTTCTTGCGTTCCTCAACGACCGCGTCGGCACTTGCTTCACCAAAGCCCTTGATGGCTTTCAAACCGAAGCGAATCTGTCCTTTCTGGTTCACACCGAAGTCGGCATGCGACTCGTTGACGTCCGGCCCCAGTACTTCTATTCCAAGGTTCTTGCACTCTTCCAGTAGCTTAGAGGTTTCCTTGATGTCGCTGTAGCGTCGTGTCAGCAGGGCAGCCATAAACTCAGAAGGATAATGTGCCTTGATATAGGCCGTCTGGTAGGCCACCCATGAGTAGCAGGCTGCATGTGACTTGTTGAAAGCGTATGAAGCGAATTTCTCCCAGTCACCCCATATCTTCTCTAATATTTTAGGATCGTGACCATTCTTCTTTCCGCCTTCGATGAATTTAGGCTTCATTTGGTCAACGATGTCCTTCTTCTTCTTACCCATTGCCTTACGAAGGGCATCACTCTCGCCACGCGTAAAGTCGGCCAGCAGACGGGAAAGCAACATCACCTGTTCCTGATAAACGGTAATGCCGTAGGTGTCCTTCAAATACTTCTCCATGATGGGAATGTCGTATTTGATTTCCTCGCGTCCATTCTTTCGGGCAATGAAAGAGGGGATGTAATCCATTGGACCTGGACGGTATAGCGCATTCATGGCGATGAGGTCTTCGAATACGGTCGGGTGCAGCTCCTTTAAGTATTTCTGCATACCTGCTGACTCGAACTGGAACGTGCCTACTGTCAATCCTTTCTGGTAAAGCTGATAGGTGAGTTCGTCATCGATGGGCAATTTGTCCAGGTCAATGTCTATGTTGTGCGCCTCCTTTATTACGCGGCAAGCCTCTTTTAACTCCGAGAGGGTCTTCAATCCCAGGAAGTCCATCTTGATGAGGCCTGTGGATTCTATGACATGACCGTCATATTGCGTCACGGCGGTCTTACGGTCGGGGAAGTCGGGGTCATCGGCTGTGGATACAGGCACGTGGTCAGATATCGGGTCGCGACAGATGATGAATCCACAAGCGTGTATGCCACTACCACGTACCGTACCCTCAAGCATTCGTGCGTATTTGATGGTTCTCGACTCTTTAAGGTCTGCCGATGCTTCTGCCTTTTGCAGTTCGGGAGTACACTTGATGTAGTTTTCAAGCTTAGGCTTCATTCCGTCGGGCAGTCGGTCGGGCATGGCTTTGCAAAGAGCATTAGATTTGTCAAGTGGCAGATCGACCACACGTGCCACATCCTTAATGCTGTTCTTGGCCGCCATGGTGCCGTAGGTGATGATGTGGGCGCAATTCTCGTGTCCGTACTTGTCCATTACCCACATCAATACTTTTCCTCGACCATCATCATCGAAGTCCGTATCAATATCGGGTAAAGATATACGGTCGGGATTAAGGAAACGCTCGAACAGTAGGTCATACTTCATTGGGTCGAGTTTGGTGATTCCCAGACAGTATGCCACTACGCTTCCTGCCGCAGAACCACGGCCGGGACCTACCCATACTCCCAGCTCGTTACGAGCGGAGTTGATGAAGTCTTGTACGATAAGGAAGTAGCCAGGGAATCCCATCGTTTTCATGATGTGAAGTTCGAATCGTATTCGCTCGTCAACTTCCTTGGAAATTCCGTGTTCATCGGCCCATTTCGACAGTTCGTCAGCTTGTAGTGCCTTGTCGTAAGGTATTGCCTCATATCCGTTTCCATACAAACGTGAAGCACCTTCGTATGCCAATTTGCCCAGATAGTCTGCCTCGAACTTGATGCGGTAGAGCTTGTCGTATCCTCCCAGCTTGCCAATCTTCTTGTTGCCTTCTTCTTCCGGAAGCGGATTCTTACCGTATTCATCAGTCGTGAACTCATGAAGCAGGTCTTCTTCGGTAAACTTGTTTCTCCATTCCTCTTCCGTACCAAATTCGTCGGGAATAGGGTAGAATGGCATGATGGGGTCGCTTTCTATGTTGTAGGTTTCCACCTTGTCAAGGATCTCGCAGGTGTTGGCCAGGGTTTCGGGCAGGTCGGAGAAGATTTGTTCCATCTCAGCACGTGTCTTGAACCACTCTTGCTTGGAATACAGCATGTGCGGATCCTCCAGTTTCTTTCCTGTAGAAAGACAGAGCAAAATCTCGTGTGCTTCGGCATCTTCCTCATTGATGAAATGGCAGTCGTTGGAACAAATCATTTTGATGTTGTGCTTGCGTGCCAACTCTATCAGGATGGGATTGACCTTCTCCTGCAGTTCGAATGTCTCACGATTGGCTTTGGCCATAGGGTTCTTTACCTCATGACGCTGCAACTCCACATAGTAGTCGTCACCCCAGATCTCTTTGAACCAAAGCATGGCTTTCTCTGCCTCCTCGATGTTGCCGGAAAGTATTTTCTTGGGAATCTCTCCGCCGATGCAGGCAGAGCAGATAATCAAACCCTCGTGCAGTTCTTTCAGGTCGTTGTGGTCGGTTCTTGGACGCATGTAGTAACCGTCCACCCACGATCTTGAGACAAGTTTGATGAGGTTACGGTAGCCAACCTCGTTCTTGGCCAGTACAATCAGGTGCCAACCAGAGGCATCCATCTTTCCCTCCATCAGTTTCTTGTTGCCTCTGCGAGCCACATACATCTCGCAACCGAAGATGGGCTTGAAGGGTTCCAGTCCTTCTTTCTTGCGCCCTTTGTTTATCTTGTTGCAATAGTCAAACATCTCTTTTACGCCGAACATGTTGCCATGGTCGGTGATGGCCACACCACGCATACCGTCTGCAACGGCCTTGTCTATCATTTTGTCGATTTTTGACATTCCGTCGAGCAACGAAAATTGTGTGTGAACATGAAGATGAACGAAGTCTTGCATAGAAATGTTATAAATGGTTTTGTATGGTTTGTCCCGAAGGGTAAGTCTATGTGATTTGAGCAGGTTGTTGAGCCTGCCTAATTTTTTGTAAAGTTACTCCATATTGATGAAATGTGCAAAAAAAGTTCTCCTTTTTATGTAAAGGTCGGCTAATTGTCGGCCTTTATTTCATTTTTATACCTTTTCTTTATCATTTATTAATATAAAAATTGTATCTTTGCCGTGAATTATGGTCGTACAACAACCAAACAATACCACTTTACATGGGAAAAAGACTTCGTAAATTAAGCAAAAAGATAAAACTACATCGTGAAGGCACACACACACTTGTCATAGGTGGAGTGGCTGTGGCTTTGCTCAATATGCTCCTCTTTGAGATGTCGTACCACTATCAGTGGACGCTTATTCCATTCTATATAGTTTTGGCCATTACGGGTACGTTGTATCTTGTAGTGCTGAACTTCTTCCGTTGCCCTCCCCGTCATTTCGAAGAGGATACCACGGGTGTTGTTGTTGCCCCTGCTGATGGTAAGATTGTGTGTATAGAGGAGGTTGAGGAGAAGGAATTCTTTCACGACCGTCGCATTATGGTCAGCATCTTTATGAGTGTGACCAATGTACATGCCAACTGGGTTCCTGTGGATGGAACCGTGAAATACACTCGTCATCACGACGGAAACTTCCATCGTGCCTGGTTGCCTAAGGCAAGCGAGGAGAATGAACGTGCCACTACGGTAATAACCACTCCTCAGGGAACCGATATCCTGGTTCGCCAGATTGCTGGTGCTGTGGCTCGCCGTATTGTTACCTACACCCAAGTGGGCGATGTGTGCGATATTGATGATCATCTTGGTTTCATCAAACTGGGTTCGCGTGTGGACACCTATCTTCCCTTAGGCACGAAGGTGCTTGTGAAGATGGATCAACGAACTACCGGTAATGAAACCATATTGGCAAAACTATAATCAATTCATGATTTCAATTCACAATTCACGTTGCTGTTTTTTTGACAGATAATGTGGAAAGGTTGAATTTTAGCTGTGCAATATGAAGAAGCATATTCCTAACACTATAACATGCTGCAACTTGATAAGTGGTTGCATGGCAATAATGTTTGCTTTTCAAGGAAACTATTTCATGGCAGTAGCCATGATTGTTTTGGGTGCTACTTTCGATTTCTTTGATGGAATGACTGCACGTTTGTTGCATGTTTCTTCCCCTATTGGCAAGGAGCTTGACTCTCTTGCTGATGTAGTTACTTTTGGCGTAGCTCCCTCTGCCATACTTTTTTCGATGTTCAGGGAACTGCAATATCCCGATTTTTTGAGTTCCGTACAGCCTTATTTCCCTTATGTGGCATTTGTAATGGCTGCCTTCTCTGCTCTACGATTGGCCAAGTTCAACCTTGACGAGCGACAGACAAGTTCTTTCATCGGCGTTCCTACTCCTGCCAATGCTTTGTTTTGGGGATCTTTGGTTCTTGGACAGCACGATTGGTTGGTAAGCCTTCCTATGGGAGCGGTATGGGTCTTCGTGGGAATGCTGGTTTTGAGTTATCTGCTTATTGCAGAACTCCCTTTGTTTGCTTTGAAGTTCAAAAACCTTTCTTGGAAGGATAATTCTATCAGGTTCATCTTCTTGTTAGGTTGCATTCCATGTTTCCTGCTTGGCTACTCGTGCTTCGCTGCTATCATTGCATGGTATATAGTTTGCAATATTGCCAAGAAGCTGTTTTGAATACCAGTCATGCATGTTCGTTGATAGTTTCCGCATGTTTTAGCACCATTAGGTTGCTTTGTGAATTGAGATTATTTTTTTACATATTCTAATCAATAGGTATTGTGGGTTGCTTACTGCATTTTTTTCTCTTTATCTTCATTTTGGCTGCCATGGGGGGATTGCGTCTGTGGTGGCAGATACGTAAGGTGATGCGAAACGGTCGTGGGCAACAAACATCCCAGGGACGTAATTCGCAGCAGCAACAGCATCGTGGAGCAGGAGTTTATCGCGATGAAACTTTTCAATCGTCTTCTAAGCCTAAAAAGAAGGTTTTTGCTGATGAAGAAGGTGAATATGTAGATTTTGAGGAAGTTAAGGACTAGTAATATTTCGTCATTTCCAAATAATCCTATCTTTTGCGCCATTTGTGCATATCTTTGCGCATATTGTACAAGTGTTTCTTGTGTAGAATCCGTACCTTTGCACTCGAAAACAAGAAACATTAACAATCAATATATATATTTATCTTTTGGTGTTGGTCTTAATGAGCCACACTCTCATTAGTCAAACAAGGACTAACGCAAGAATGCGCAGCAGGTAACCCCCTGACTGCGCATTTCTGTTTTATGGACTTCATGATTTTTTCCAAGTTACGCCTGTCCCGTATGGGACAATACGTAAAAATATCATTACTTTTCTTGGACTATAGTATCTTCTTGCTCAGATACCTTACAGGGTACCATACAGCTATCCACCCTACTATAAGCACGGTGAAGAATACCAGCACTATGTCGAGTGGATGTATGCTGACGGGGTAGGCTTCGATGATGAAGCTTCCCTCTGTGTCGCCCATGGTGATGATGCCAAACTCTTGCTGTGCCCAGCATAGAAGCAATCCTATTATGATGCCGAATACCGCTCCTGCAGCGCTGATCATACGTCCCTCAAAGGCAAAGATATGGCTGATTTGCTTGTTCGAGGCGCCAAGGTTTCGGAGTGTTTCTACATCCGTTTTCTTGTCTATCATCAGCATGGAGAGCGAGCCAATGATGTTGAAGCAAGCCACAAGCAGGATGAAGGTAAGGAATACGTAGGCAATGAGTTTTTCGATGCGCATGATGTGGAACACCTCGTCCTGCTGTTCGTATCTGTCCTTGATGATGAATCGCTCACCAAGTGCTTCCTTAATCAGATTCTTTGCACTCGATATGTTTACATCATCCTTCACACGTAGATGGATGGCTGTGACTTGTCCTTGCGCATCGAGTATGCGACGTGCAAAGCCAATAGAGGTCAGGATGTAGTTGGCGTCATATTTGGCCTGTTTCACCATGAACACGATGCCGGGAGAATAAAGGTGGTCTTGGTTGAAACTGCTCAATGGATTGCCCATGTTCACTCTCTCGCCTTTCTTGGGGGCATAGATGGTAATGGGTTCTTCGAAAGAAGCTTGCAAGCCCATCTTTCCTGCTAACTGGATACCCAGTATGCCATAGTCGCAAGTATCGTTGTGAAGCACAAATTCCCCGTCGCCGTAAAACAGCTCGTCGGTATTTGTCTGCTCTATGAAATTCTCCTCTACACCTCGCAGGGTAACCACAAGCTGGTGCTTGCCTTGCACCACCAGAGCCTGTCCCTCTACGCACTCTGTATAGGTTTCTACGCAGTCGAGTTTCTTCAGCTTTTCGAGCGAGGGGTCATCGGCTGCCAAGATGCGTCCTTCGTTGAGCGTAACCTCAATCTCGGGGTCGAAGGCGGTAAAGAGGTCGGCCACTAAGTCCTGGAATCCATTGAATACGCTAAGCGTGCACACCAAGGCCATGGTGGTAATGGCAACGCCACATACCGCAATGCCTGATATGATGTTGATGGCGTGATGACTCTTTTTGGAAAAGAGATAACGCTTAGCTATGAACAATTCATAATTCATGGATTCTTGCCTTCTCCTTGTTTTGTTTTATGCGTGGTTAAATGCTTATTTCTTCAGCAACTCGTCGATGTGCTCCACGTAGTCGAGCGAGTCGTCAACAAAGAACTTCAGTTCGGGGATGATGCGCAACTGGAAGCGCACACGCTGGCCCAGTTCAAAGCGAACCTGCTTTTGGTTGGCATTGATGTTGTTGACGATTTCCTCGGCCTTGTTGCTGGGGAATACGCTGAGATAAACGCGGCAGATGCTGAGGTCGGGACTGATGCGGCAGTTGCTGACGCTAACCAGTACGCCTTTCATCTGGCGGGTTTGAAGTTGAAACACCTCGCTCAGTTCTTTCTGAATGAGGCGTGCGATTTTATTCTGTCTTGTTGTTTCCATCTTTTTTCCGAATTAATGTTAGCCCGTCTCTTACGGGCACAATCACTTTTTCCACTCTGTCATCGTTGGCCACCAGGTCATTGAATTCCTTGATGCCCAAAGTCTGTTTGTCGCTCTCGCGGGTATTGGTCTCGATGACCCGACCATACCAAAGGGTGTTGTCGGCGATGATGTAGCCACCCGGTTTCAGTCGGGGCAGTACCATCTCGTAGTACGCTACGTATTCGCGCTTGTCCGCATCGATAAAGGCAAGGTCCCATTCCACATCCATCTGTGGAACCAATTGCAGCGCGTCGCCAATGTGCAGGTGAATGCGGTCGCTGAATGCACTATTCTCAAACCACGGACGAAGAAAATCTTCCTGTTCATCGAATATCTCGAAGGTGTGAAGCTCGCTTCCCGGTTCCATCCCTTCTGCCATTGATAAGGCTGAGTATCCGCTGAATGTGCCGAGTTCCAGCACGCGCTGAGGCCTTATCATGCGTACCAGCATTTTGAGCAATCGGCCTTGTATGTGGCCGCTTGCCATTTGTCCGTATGACAGTCGTAGCTGCGTGTCGCGCCAAAGGGCATGCAGGTATTCTCCCTCCTCGTCGATGTGCTTCTTGATGTACTCTTCCATTAAGTCCTCGCCCCCCGTTGCCGACGGTTCAGGGGTAGAGTTGGCTTTGTACAGTTGACTGGTGCCTTTGAACTTGGTCATTGCTTCTCCTTGCCTTGGCTGAGTGTTCGCTTATCCGTTGATGAGGTGCTCTATGGCCAGACGGTAGCTGTCGAGGCCAAAGCCACAAATCACGCCTTTGCATCCAGCACTGATCATACTCTTGTGGCGGAATTCCTCGCGTTGGTGCACGTTGCTGATATGAACCTCAATGACAGGGGTGTTGACGGCCTTGATAGCATCGAGCAAAGCCACGCTGGTGTGAGTGTAGGCACCTGCGTTGAGTACAATCCCGTCAAAGTCGAAACCTACACGATGGATGCAGTCGATAAGGTCGCCCTCATGATTGCTCTGCAGGTGTTCAATCTGTGTTTCAGGATAGCGCTTGCGAAGCGCTTCCAAGTAAGGTTCGAAGCCCTGGTTGCCATAAATCCCAGGCTCACGTTTGCCCAACAGGTTCAGGTTGGGACCATTGATTATTTGTATCTTTTTCATTCCTTTTCTTGTTTTTGTTCAAGGAAATGTATAATTTTGCGCAAAGATACGAAGAATAATTCACAATCTACATACATAATGTAGAAAAACTGCTTGTAAATCCCCGAAAATATAGTGAGATGAAAGTTGAAATAGTGGGTCATAGTGTTCCAAAGAATATCGTGAGTGCTTATGAAAAGTATTTGCGCCTGGAGCGTAACTTCAGCAAGAATACGTTTGAGAACTACATGCTTGATCTTCAGAAACTGGTCAGCTACATGGACGATGAAGGCATTGATTTTCGTGCCATTACGCTCGATCAGCTCGACCGTTTTGCCGGTACCATGCGCGACCTTGGCATTGGTGCCCGTTCTTTGGGCAGGGTGCTGAGTGGGGTGCGCTCTTTTTATCGTTTCCTCGCCCTCGAAGGTGAGGTTCCTACCGACCCCACCGAACTCCTTGTGTCTCCCAATATTGGCAAACACCTCCCGGAAGTGCTCTCCGTGGCTGAGATTGATGCCATAGAGCAAGCCATCGACCCTGGAATGCGCGAATACCAGCGCGACATGGCTATCATAGAAACCCTTTACAGTTGTGGTTTGCGTGTAAGCGAGTTGTGCGAATTGCTCATCAGCAACTTGTATCTCGAAGAAGGTTTCGTGAGGGTGAAGGGTAAGGGTAACAAGGAGCGTATTGTGCCCATCTCCAGCCGTGCCGTAGAGGAGATTCAGCGATGGTTTGAACAGCGTCGCGAACTTGTCATCAAGAAGGGGCATGAGGATTATGTTTTCGTCTCCATGCGTCGAGGCACAAAGCTAAGTCGCATCACCCTCTTTGTGCGCATCAAGCAGTTGGCAGGATTGGCAGGCATCTCCAAGAGTATTTCCCCCCACACTTTCCGTCATAGTTTTGCTACCCATCTGCTTGAGGGCGGTGCCAATTTGCGTGCCATTCAAACTATGTTGGGGCATGAGAGTATTTCCACCACCGAGATTTATACGCACATTGACCGTTCACGTCTTCGTGAAGAGATTCTGTTGCACCACCCCCGCAATATTAAGTCTTCGCAAGACTCAATAAACGAATAAACAACCTCCCTTATCTCACAATCTTGTGGCCATTGCGAATGTAGATGCCATGATAAATGTGAGTTCGTCCCTCGTCCACACGCATGCCATCCAGCCTGTACATGGGTGAGTCGGCAAACTCGTTGATAGGTCTCTGGATACTGGTTTCCGGACTGCCACCCATGAAGTCGAACGTAATGCTCCTGTCCTCATTCACCCTGATGTTCGTTATCGGGAAACGGTTCACCATGTCCTCCTCGCCCGCGTAGTTCTTGTAGCTTGCAAGCGACGTGACATTATGGCTGCCTGGATACGGGTCGCCCTGACACTCGGGGCTGAAATACTGTGCACGGAACTCACTATCCAACTTGGGGAACTTGACTATGCCGTCCCGATAAGGGCTGGTACATCCACGCGCGTACAGACCCAGCACATAGTCATCGGCAGGAAGGATGGAGATGCGTGGCCTTCCGAATGTGTTATTGGGAGTCATGCTGAATCCTGTCTTTTCTGCGTCAATATGAAAAATCATCAAGCCCGTGCCATATTGCATGTCAACGTACTTGTTCCACTCGTCATAGGCATAGTTCTCAATCACATAGTATTCGTTCTCGTTCTCCGGATTGACCACCTTATAGGCCTTTCCACCCTTGTTCACGGGGTCAAGCGTGATGGTTGCCGGTTCGCGAAGCTCCTCCAGCTCCATCCAACCCATCACGTCACGTTCCCAGGCCGTGTACTGGCATGGCCACATGGCATTAAAGAGGTTCTCTCCACCGTCCATCACGTCCCAATCCTCCGGGCCGCAGTTGCTCCAATCTTCGTATCCGTCGGCATCCTTTCGCTCATCCAACGTGTGGTATACTATTGTTCGCCTAAGCCGGGCATTTTCTGTGAGCCGAAACAAGGATGTTGAGATACAAGAGTGCCTAACAGGATGCGGAAATGATATAACCAGCCATCCCATTACGACCCTCCCGTGTGCCTATTACCAGCACTCTGGTTTCACACAATTGGCTTACGTCTGGCTTACGTCAAAACACGTAAGCCAGACGTAAGCCAATTGTGCGAAAGTAAGGTGCACATAAGAGCATGCTAAATGCAAATCACACCTCCCCAGATCAAGGTGTCCTTCGCTGTGGCTCTGCTAATGTCTGCTAATGTCAGCTAATGTCTGCTAAACAGCAGAGAAATAGCAGAAGATTAGCAGAGAGTTAGTAGAGAGACAACGGACAAACAACGAAGTTTTAACGGAGAAATAGCAGACTTCCTTCACGCTTCACTCAGGTTGCACTCAGGGTGCGCTCACAAATCCGTGGAGAATTGTGAGTGAACTGTGAGTGAAAGTAATGCGAAGGTAAGAGAAGTTAGCGAAAGTGGAATAAATTGTAATTTAGTTGTTTTTCATGGCTGGTAAAATTTGGTGGTGTCGCAGAAAATGTGTATCTTTGCGGTCGCTTTTGCATAGTGTTATTTTTGTACACGCGCACAGGCATACAACAGCTAAGGAAAAAATACTAAAATATTACTCTTATGAAAAAGAACGTTTTATGGCTTGCGGCCGGTAGCGTCGCAATGCTGACAAGTTGCTCAAAACTGGGTCCCTTGTCTCCCGATTATTTTACCGTTAATCCTACTCCTCTTGAAGCTATTAGCGGTGAGGTTCCTGCAACAGTTTTTGGCAACTTCCCTGCTAAGTACATGAAGAAGAAGGCCGTGGTGACTGTTACTCCCGTGCTGAAGTACGAGGGTGGCGAGGCTCAAGGTCAGAGCGCTACCTTCCAAGGCGAAAAGGTACAGGGAAATGCCACAACCATACAGTACAAGGTGGGTGGCAATTACTCTATGAAGAGCAACTGGGCATATAACGATGCCATGTTGCAGAGCGACCTTTACTTGCAGTTCGATGCAAAGTTGGGTAAGAAGACTGTTACAATCCCCGAGGTAAAGATAGGTTATGGCGTGCTGGCTACCAGTCAGTTGCTGGGCCGTGCAATCAGCAGCTCAAAGGCTTCTGTTGCTCCTGATGCCTTCCAGCGCGTTATTGCCCAGAAGCAGGAGGCTAATATCAAGTTCCTCATCGCTCAGGCTAACCTTCGCACCAGCGAGTTGGAGTCTGTAAGCATCAAGGACTTGGTGAATATACTTCGTGAGATCAACGACAATGAGGAGACTCGCGCATTGAGCAGCATCGAGGTAAGCGCTTATGCAAGTCCCGATGGTCGTTACGACTACAACGAGCGTTTGGCAGAGAAGCGTCAGGACGTAAGTACCAGCTATTTGCAGAAGGAGTTGAAGAAGATCAAGATGGATGCTGACATCAACACCAAGTTTACTGCAGAGGACTGGGAAGGCTTCCAGCAGCTCGTTTCTGCCAGCAATTTGCAGGACAAGCAGGTCATTCTGCGCGTGTTGTCAATGTACGAGGATCCCGAGCAGCGTGAGCAGCAGATTAAGAACATGAGCGAGATTTACACCGGCATCAAGGAGGGCATCATGCCTGAGTTGCGTCGTGCTCGCCTGATTGTAAACTATGATGTGATTGGCCGTAGCGACGAGCAGATTGTTGAGCAGTTTGGTACCGATGCTTCTAAGCTCAGCGTAGAAGAGCTGCTTTATGGTGCAGGTATGTTGGTTTCAAATGTTTCTCAGAAGGAGGCATGGTACACCAAGACCACCCAGATCTATCCCTCTGACTACCGTGCCTTCAACAACCTGGCTCAGATTGCGTATGAGAAGGGCGACAAGGCTGCTGCCAAGCAGTACTTGCAGAAGGCACTCTCTATCAACAACAACGCTCCTCAGGCCAATACCAACATGTCGCTCATCGCCTTGGGCGAGGGCAAGGTGCAGGATGCTGAGATGTTCCTGGCAAAGGGTAGCGGTAGCGACATCTTCAACGACGTGATGGGTGCTGTGAACCTGGCTAAGGGCAACTACGTACAGGCTGCTACCAATTTGCACGACACCAAAAGCAACGTAGCTGCTTTGGCTCAGCTGCTCAACAAGGACTATGTAAGTGCTCGCAACACGCTCGACAAGATTGAGAATGCTGACGCAACTACCAGCTATCTGAAGGCTATTGTGGGTGCTCGCACCAACGATGCTAATCTGGTCAGCGCAGGTCTTCGCGATGCTTTTGCCAAGGATCCCTCTTTGGTTCAGCGTGCACTCAAGGACCTCGAGTTTTCTAAGTTCGCCAGCACAGTCAAGAGTCTGGCTAAGTAAAATATAAATGGTTTTGATGCTACCGGACAATGCATTTGTCCGGTAGCGCAATACCGTGGTTTGGGTGGGTTCTGTAAATAGGCTTGATATGAGTGTTATGAAGTTGTTTTTGACTAAGTAATGCTGAGGGGTGTTTACAGAATCCGCTTTTATGAAATTAGTATGATGAGCTTTTTCCGTTCACATAGCATGTCACTTTACGCGCTTCGTCCTGCACTTTGGAGGGCGAGCGTTGTGTTTTTTGTGTGTCTGTTTTTTTATGCCTGCGGAGTACCCAGGGGACAGGTGAGGCTGAGCGGAAAGTACACAAACATTAAGCAAGGAGATTTTTTTATTCTTAGTACCGATGGGGCAATCATGTCGGTTGACACGCTGCACATAATGGAAGGCGAGTTCAAGTATGTTTGCGACCTGCCAGAGGCAGCTACCTTCCGCATTATCTATCCCAATCAGTCGCAACTTATAATCTGGTGTCATGGTGGAGACGATATACAGATTACGGGTGATGTGCAGGACTTGTGGCATGTGCAGGTGACGGGCAATGAGGAGAACGAGCTCTACTCGCAGTTCCGACAGCAGAATACGGCTACCGACACGGTGTCGCTGCGTAAGTCGGCTGCCCAGTTCATTCGCGAGAATCCGTCCAGTAAGGTGTCTCTTTTCTTGCTTGAACAGTATTTCATTATCCCCGATGATGTTAAGGCAGACAGCACTCAACGACTCTTCGATTGTATCTCGAAGGCATTGCCGAAAGACCCTCAGGTTGCTACGTTGGGCGGACTTGTTCAGCAACGCTACAATTTAAGCGTTGGCAGCAAGATTCCAGCCTTCGACCTTGTCACTACCGACTCTGTGCATCATTCGCTCAAGGACTACAAAGACAAGATGCTTGTACTTTATTTCTGGGCAGGTTGGGAAGGAAATATGGGCTATACGCATCGTGAACTGGCTAAGCTGCGCGATGAGCGCAAGGAGGCAGATGACCATGCACAGGAATTGGAGTTGCTTGGATATTGCCTTGACGTGGACACGATACTGAAGAATGTCAATATGCCAGATAAGTCTTTCTGCATCCCCACATATTTTGACCATCAGGGTTTCAACGGATCGTTTGTCAGTTTGCTGGGAGTACGTAGTGTGCCCCTTATGGTGCTTGTGGGTAGTGATGGCAAGATTGCCTATGTATGCCATGATGTGAATGAAGTTCGCAGATATTTCGATGATAAGAAGTAGCTACAATGTTTTCAATCAGGTATTTGAAAAGAATCATGGTCATTTGATTAGCCGTAATAGAAAATAGTTTTCGACCACTTACTTATAACCTTATAATTTTATTATCATGCTTGTAAAGGTAATTAGTGCCGCTGTGCAGGGATTGGAGGCAATAGCAGTAACCGTGGAGGTGAATGTTACTTCCGGTATGCGTTTTGTACTGGTTGGATTGCCCGACAATGCCGTGAAGGAAAGCCACGAGCGTATTGTGGCAGCCGTGCAGAATAGTGGTTTCAGTTTCCCTATGCGTTCCGTGACGATAAACATGGCTCCTGCCGATGTAAAAAAGGAGGGTAGTGGTTACGATCTGCCTATGGCCATAGGCATGATGACAACAGAAGGAAGCGTTTCTCCTCAGCTTTTGCCCACTACTATGATGGTGGGTGAGTTGAGCCTTGATGGTTCGCTACAACCCATTCGAGGTGCATTGCCTGTAGCCATCAAAGCCAGGTCGATGGGCTTTGAGCGACTGATTGTACCCATCCAAAATGTGCGTGAGGCGGCTGTTGTAAACAATGTCAAGGTGTATGGTGCTCACAACCTCCGTGAGGTGGTTGACCTGCTGAATGGGGGTGGGATGCTTCAACCCACAGAGGTGGACACCCGTAGCGAGTTCTACGATCATCAGGCTAATTTCGATTATGACTTCTCGGATGTAAAGGGACAGGAATTCGTAAAACGTGCCTTCGAAGTGGCTGCTGCAGGTGGTCATAATATCATCATGGTAGGTCCTCCTGGAAGCGGAAAAAGTATGTTGGCTAAGCGCTTGCCCAGCATCTTACCTCCTCTCTCGTTGAGCGAGAGTTTGGAAACTACCCAGATTCACTCCATTGCAGGTAGCTTGAAGAGCGACACATCGCTTATTGCGACACGTCCTTTTCGGAGTCCTCACCATACTATCTCGCCAGTAGCGCTTGTCGGAGGTGGACTAAATCCTCAACCTGGTGAAATAAGTCTTGCTCACAACGGTATCCTTTTCCTCGATGAGTTGCCAGAGTTTAACAGAAGTGTGCTTGAGGTTCTGCGACAGCCCTTAGAGGACCGTGTCATCAACATCTCGCGTGCGAAATACAGCATTTCATACCCATGCAATTTTCAGTTTGTAGCGGCGATGAATCCATGTCCTTGCGGGTACTATAACCACCCGCTTAAGAATTGTGTGTGCACGCCAGGACAGATTACACGTTATCTGAACAAGATTTCTGGTCCTTTGCTTGACCGCATAGACATACAATGTGAGATTATGCCTTTGACGTTCGATCAGGTTTCTCGTTCTGCCCCTGGCGAGAGTAGTGCAACTATACGCGAACGTGTCATTAAGGCTCGTCGTATTCAGGAAGAGCGTTACAGGAGTTACAAGGGAATACATTGCAATGCTCAGATGACTCCCAGTTTGATGCGTGAGTTTGCTACTCCTTCACCCGAGGATGCAGAGGTTCTGCGTCAAGCTATGAATCGATTCCAGCTTTCAGCTCGTGCCTATGACCGCATCTTGCGTGTTTCTCGCACCATTGCAGACCTTGAAGGAGCTGATCACATTACTTCCGTTCACCTTGCCGAAGCTATCGGCTATCGTAACATGGATCGTGCAGGATGGGGAGAATAGCGTATGGTGAATGGCTCAAGGAGCAGTTGGGGTGTAAGGTTCAGAAGATAACCCTCAATGCTGGTTTTACTTGTCCTAACCGTGATGGAAAGGTTGCACGAGGTGGTTGTACGTATTGTAATAACCAAACCTTTAATCCCTCGTATTGCAAGAACGAGAAGAGTGTCACTCAACAGTTGGAGGAAGGCAAGGCTTTCTTCTCTAAGAAATACCCTAATATGAAATATCTGGCCTACTTCCAGGCCTATACCAATACTTACGCCAGCATAGAGCATTGTATTTCGCTTTATGAGGAAGCTCTTGCCGTCCCTGATGTGGTGGGTTTGGTGATTGCCACTCGTCCAGATTGCATGCCCATAGAGCTCCTTGATTACCTTTCCGAACTCAATAAACGGACTTTCCTCATTGTGGAATATGGTGTGGAGAGCGCTAACGATGAAACATTGAGATGGATAAATCGAGGTCACACGTGGCAGCAGTCAGTTGATGCTATAAATGCTACGGCCAATCGTGGCATTAGGGTGGGGGTGCATGTTATTCTTGGTTTTCCTACGGAGAGTCATGATGAACTTATGCGTCAGGCTTGTTTGATAGGTTCATTGCCTATCACAACCCTTAAACTCCATCAGTTGCAGGTTATCAAGGGAACTAAGATGGCCCTTGAATACGAAAGAAAGCCTTGGAAGATGCCTGAAGTAGAAGAATACATTCAACTTGTGAAAGATTACACGTCTCAGTTGCCATCTTCTATTTTGCTGGAACGTTTCGTCTCTTCTTCACCTGCAGAACTTCTGGTGGCACCTCGTTGGGGCTTGAAGAATCATGAGTTTACCAATCTTTTGTGTAAGTATGGTTTTGATTGTTAAGATTGCATAGATTGCAAAGATTTCTCGTTTTTTGGCTTTATGGTTGGATTGTTCTGTCCGCAATCTTAAAACTTTTTCTGCCTTACATGACAATACGGTGAGCCACCAGTATGTTCGTAGTAGTTCTGGTGATAGTTTTCTGCTGTCCAGAATGTGTTAAGAGGGCGTATCATCGTATTTACCTCGTGCCCTTTTTGGCGAAGGATGTCAACCAGTTCGTTCGTGATGGCTTCCTGTTCCTTTGAAGCGTAGAAGACACCGCTTAGATATTGCGAACCCTTGTCGGGACCTTGTCCGTCAGTTTGCGCAGGATCGTGAATCTCGAAGAAGAGCTTGCAAAGTTCTCGATAAGTAATGATGCTTTGGTCAAACTCCACCAAAACGGCTTCTACGTGTGTTGTTTTGTGTTGACGAACCATTTCATAGGTGGGGTTTTCCTCTTTTCCTCCAGTATAACCTACAAGGCTGCGCATTACGCCTTTCTTTCTTTCAAAGTAATGTTGCACTCCCCAAAAGCAGCCTGCAGCAAATACGGCAACTTCTGTTCCTTCTGTAGGTTGATAGGGGATGGTACGCTCCATATCCTCTATGGCCTTTTGTATTTTCTGAAGTGCTTTGCCATGCTTGGCTTGCAATTCTGGGTATGCCTTTCCTCGAGCAAAGTTATGCGTAAGGTCGTTGAACTTTACCCTTAGGGCAATAGGATTCTTTGAGTCAATGATTTGTTGCACATACTCATCGTAAGACGTTTTTTTGTCGTGTGTGAGTAGTTGCAAGGCGTTGACCACGCTCTCGGATATACCTGCGTCGAGAAGGTCTTGGGCGGTTACGGATGTGTCTTCTATCACATCGTGTAGGAACCCAGCACATCTTTCTTCGTCGGTACGTCCCATTAACCCTACTGTCAGAGGATGCAGAATATAGGCTTCACCATCCCTGTCGGTTTGTCCTTCGTGTGCTTTTGTGGCAATTTGTAGTGCAATATCAACCATGGTTATGTCTGGATATTGGATAAGAATCTATGGATGAGAAAAGCAATAAAAGGCAGAGCCGAAGCTCCACCTTTTATTGTTAATGAGTTTCCTTTTGGGGTATTAGTCCCACTGTACGAGGAAGGTTGCAACCAATGCCAAAATAGCATAGAACTCGGGAAGAGCGGCATAAATCATGGTCTTTGACTGAACGTCGTGACCCTGAGCCACACCCTGGATACCAGCAGCACAAACCTTGCCCTGACGGATGGCAGAGAGCAGACATGCCAAACCTACACCAATGCCAAGACCGAACATCATGGCACCATTGTGACCAGCAGAAAGGTCTACGCCGCAGTTCATCATGAATGCGATGAAACCGTAAAGACCCTGAGTAGCGGGAAGTGCAGCGAGCACCATGTAACCAGAAGCCTTGCTGGGGTTAACCTTCAAAGCACCTTCAGCAGCGTTACCTGCGATAGTGGTACCATAACTACTACCAATTCCTGAAAGGGCCAGCATAAGACCCAAACCAAGATAACCTAAAATCTGTTCCATAATGATTTAATTTTATTTGTTATTTTTGTTTTTAATCTTTTTTCTTCTCGAAGGGCTTGTAGGTTGTACCCAAACCGTTGTAACCGAGATTCTTGAAATACTCTACGAAGTTCAGACGCAAGGGGTGAACGAATGCTGAGATGGCAGAAAGCAACAGGTTGAGCACGTGGCCAATGATGTAGATGATGATACCACCGTAGATAGGCATCATGTCACCGATGTTGTTAAAGGCCTCGCCCAACTTGGCACCTGCCAGACAGAGTGCGTAGAGACGAATGTAAGATAGCACATCACCCATCAAACCACTGGCCATATTGTAAGTGTCATAAAGACCAGCCAAGGGGTTTGTTATGACTGCCACTACGGGGTTCTTCTTGAACTTGCCCATGTTGTTGAGTAAGAAGATGCCTAAAGCGCTGACTGCACCAATTCCTATAAGGATATAAGTGGTGGTGTCCTGGCTGAGTGAACCCATCATAAAGAGGGTTGCGGTGATGATACCGCCCACGATAAGCAGTACCCATCCCCATGAACTCAGCTGATTGGCAAAGCCTTCTTTCTTAGTGTAAACTATAGCCTTGAAAATCAAAGCCAAACAGATATGGAATACACCAATGATAAGTGCCCCAACCATCTGGAATGTGAAGTTCAGGCCTGGGAAGTTGCCTTGTACAAAAGCATAGTAGCTCTTCATGCCTTCTGGAACAAAGTCCATGGAGGCAATGTTCAAGCTGAAGAATGAACCGAGTGCAAGACCTACAATCAAGGTGGCTGCACCCAGGATGGTAACCAATGGTCCGCATCCCTTGAGCATCTCGCCTACGATGGGCACCTTGCTTGCCTTTCCTGCGCTCTCTAACAAGCCATAGAGCAGGATGATGATGCCATAACCAGCATCACCCATACAGATGGCAAAGAAGAGGGTGAAGAAGGGAGCCAGGATGGGCGTGGGATCCCACTCGTTGTAGTCGGGCATACCATACATACTGGTCAGCACCTCAAACTTGCGGGCAAACCAGTTGTTGCGCAGTTTGATGGGCACATTGTCATCGGCACGTGGTTCGCGCACCTCATAGTATGCACCAGTCGTAGCCATGTAGCTGTTCACCTTGTCTGCACTCTCGGTAGGAACCCAGCCTTCGAGCACCATGAGGTGGTCGGCAGCTGCGGTGGCTGTGGTGAGTTCCACTTGAGCCAAGTTGATATTGTTGGTCAACTTGTTCTGTGCGTCTTTGAGGTAAGACAGCTTACCAGTGGCAAATGCTTTGATTTGAGCCTCGACTTCTTGTTGAGCCTTCTTGTTTTGCTCAAGTAATGCCACAGCTTCGCTATGCGAAACGGCAGGAGTTGCCACCGATGTTGCATCCACCAATTGGGGAGTATGGTCAGCGGGACTAACCGTAACGAAATACATCATGGCACCATTCTGAGCAATGGGGAAGGCGTATGCATTCTCGTCAGAGTGGCTGACCAACTCAAAGCTCTTGGCTACGCAGGTCCAGAACTGCATCTGATAGCCAATCTGCATGAGTTGATTGACGTGTTCCACGTCGTATTCGCCCCACACAGTTGTGGCAGACACTTGCTGCTGCAAGTCCTTCTCCTCTGCTTCAAGCGTTGCCTGCTTTTCGAGTAGTCTTTCAGCCTCGTTGACGAGTGCTTCTGCCTCCTCGCTGCTTGCCTTAGCGGTAACCTCACCCGAGGGAGCCAATTTAGCCATAATGGCATCGGCACGCTTGCTGAGTTCCATCTGGCGTGCCAGCTCGCTGTCGGGGTCTGGTGTGCCCTCTTGAGCGGCTTGGATGTGTACCACTCCCAACTCTTGGAGTTGACTGAGGAAGGCATCATATTCGCGGTGGTAAACCAGCGCGGTGAGTTTTTGCATCTTTACGATCATGACTCGGCCTCCTTTCTCTTTTCCTGGAGCGACTTCAGAATCTTCTGGCTTGACTTGCTCAGGTTCTCTTCGTCCTCCATAAATCGCTTAATCTTGCGAACTGCCTCCTGGAAACCAGGAATCTGCACCTTTTCAAAGAGGTTCACCTTTTGGGTGGTCTTCTTACGTGCATGTTCGAGCAACTGCAATTTGGCTTGCACAAACTCATGTTCAACGGCAGTTTTAGCAAGACCTTCAAGTAGCTTGATTCCGTCGAAGTACCATTTAGGAGCGCTGAAGAGTCCGAACGGACGTGCCTCCAGACGGATAGCCTTGAGGATGGGAACGCGCACGCCAGCAATCTTCTTGACGTCGAGTTCTACGTCGCGCAGGGCAACCAACGAGGTGTCGAATTCGCCCCAGAGTGCGTACATCGTCTCGTAGCCGCCAATTTGCTCGCGTAGCTTGCGATCCAGTTCCTCGGCTTCCTCCTTGCACTTCTTTACCTCAAGACGCAATGCCGTCTCCTTGCTCTTGATGATGGGCAAGGTGCGCTGACGCATTTTGAGGTTCTTCTCAAGTTGCTGAAGCGAAGTCTTGTTATATTGAAACTTTATTGCCATTTTATATTACTTCCAGTAAATATCCGTGAACTCCTTCTTGATGTTAACCTCCTCGAGCTTGAAGTACTTGCGGAACAATGTCCATGTCACGTCGAGCATCTCTTCGGTATTGAGGTTTACGTCGATAGCCAGCAATTTGGCAGAATAGTCCTTGGCGAAGTCCAAGCAACGGTTGTCGTAGTCGGTCAGGTCGAAACCGTTCTCCAACTTGGTCTTGGCGTTGGCAGCATCGGCATAAAGACGGATTGCTGCATTCATTACCTGTGAATGGTCCTTACGTGTCTTCTTACCAGCAACAAGCTGCTTCAGACGTGACAATGAGCGGAAGGGATCGACGATGACCTTACCCACGTCACTATCACGACGCAAATAAAGCTGACCCTCAGTAATGTAACCTGTATTATCGGGTACGGCATGTGTGATGTCGCCTCCACTCAGGGTGGTTACGGCAATGATGGTGATTGAACCGCCGCCCACGCTCTCGGGGAACTGAACAGCCTTCTCGTAGATCTTAGCCAGGTCAGAATAGAGCGAACCGGGCATAGAGTCCTTCGAAGGAATCTGGTCCATACGGTTTGACACGATAGCCAGAGAGTCGGCATACGAGGTCATATCAGTAAGCAGCACCAATACCTTCTCGTTCTTCTCCACAGCAAAATACTCGGCAGCGGTCAAAGCCATATCGGGAACCAGCAGACGCTCAACGGCGGGGTCCTCGGTGGTGTTGATGAACGAGATAATGCGGTCAAGAGCACCTGCGTTAGAGAATGTGTTGCGGAAGAAGTAGTAGTCATCGTTGGTCATACCCATACCACCCAGGATGATCTTGTAGGCCTTGGCACGCATGGCCACCATAGCCATAACCTCATTGAAAGGCTGGTCGGGGTCGGCGAAGAAGGGAATCTTCTGACCAGACACCAGGGTGTTGTTCAAGTCGATACCAGCAATACCCGTTGCAATCAGCTCGCTGGGCTGCTTACGGCGAACGGGGTTCACAGAGGGACCACCGATCTCCACTTCCTTACCTTCGATTTCGGGACCGCCATCAATGGGGTGACCGTAGGCGTTGAAGAAGCGTCCAGCCAACTGGTCGCTTACCTTCAGGGAAGGAGCCTTGCCCAAGAAAACTACCTCGGCATTGGTGGGAATACCACCCGTGCCTTCAAATACCTGCAAGGTGACTTCATCACCCATAATCTTTACCACCTGGGCAAGCTTGCCGTTGATGGTAGCCAGTTCGTCATAACCTACGCCCTTTGCCTTGAGTGAGCAGGTGGCCTTGGTAATCTGGCTTATCGTTGTATATACTTTTTGAAATGCTGTTGCCATTATTTCTAAGGTTTTGAGGTTATTACTTAATCAAATCCTTAATCTGAGCTACGTAAGCATTGTACTGTTCGCTCTTATACTCGGTGTAGTTCATCTGCTTGCAGATGTTGATGAGCTTCTTGAAGAAGTCGACTACCTCCTGGAAGTTGTTGAACTCGTATTCCTTCTCGCAGATAGCCGTTACCAGGTTCAGAATTTCCTCCTGACGTGCAAGAGGTGTAACTGCATCTACCTCATCGAAGGCATCCTGCTGCAGGATGACGAAGTCGATAACCTCTGACTTCCAGAATGTAACGTGGTATTCAACGGGTACGCCATCGTCACCGAGGATGTTGATCTGCTCGGCAATTTCTTTACCACGGAGCATACGGGTCTTGAGGTCGAGAACCTTAGGAATCCATGCCTCGTTGATGTGGCCCTTGATGTATTCTGCGAATTCAGGATATTCGAGGTACTTAGAGTAAGAGTCGATGGGGTTGACAGCGGGATAGCGCTTCTTATCGGCACGGTCCTGCTCCAGTCCATAGAAGCATCGAGCTACCTTCTTGGTGTTCTCGGTTACGGGCTCCTTCAGGTTACCACCGGCGGGAGATACGGTACCCAGGAAGGTGATACTTCCCACCTCGCCATTGTTCAGGTAAACATATCCGGCACGACCATAGAAGTTACTGATCAAGGCACCGAGGTCCATGGGGAACGCATCAGGTCCAGGCAACTCCTCCATACGGTTTGACATCTCACGAAGAGCCTGTGCCCAACGAGAGGTTGAGTCGGCCATCAACAGCACGCGGAGACCCATTGAACGGTAGTACTCGGCCATGGTCATGGCGGTGTAAACTGAAGCCTCACGGGCAGCCACGGGCATGTTTGACGTATTGGCGATGATGATGGTACGCTCCATCAGCTGACGACCTGTGTGGGGGTCAACCAGTTCGGGGAACTCGGTGAAGATTTCTACAACCTCATTGGCACGCTCACCACAGGCTGCGATGATTACGATGTCGGCCTCGGCCTGCTTTGAGATGGCATGCTGGAGCACAGTCTTACCCGTACCGAAGGGACCAGGGATAAAGCCAGTACCACCCTCTACGATGGGGTTGAAGGTATCGATGGTGCGGACACCCGTTTCGA
>JAKSLO010000023.1 GCA_024401185.1 Bacteroidaceae bacterium
TACGGCCTCCGCTCAGCCGCTTGCGGATGCTTCGCTCGCAGGGCAGAAGAAAATCTGTAAAAAAATCTTTAAGAAAATCGAGGTAAAAATCATTCAAGGATGGATGATGATCCAAAAGTATAGCGTAAAATTCTTCTCTCGCCTATGAAAATGAAACTCAAGGAATGGACAGCCATCGTGCTTCTTGCCTTCGGCATCATCCTCGCCTTCGTGGCGTTGCTGATGCCTCCCCCAGGGGAGATTCACGATAGCGTGCTCTACATCTTCGCCCAGATACTCATCTACTGCGGCAGCATCTTTGGCATTGACAGTTACATCAATCGCAAGATTAATGGCAGACCCTCTCCACCTGGCCGCTCTCCCGTAGAGGGCGAGGGGAGTAGATGCAAATGAACGAATATTTCACTTCAAGGTTTACCAAACCTTAAAAATTAAACATCAATGGACTATGACAACTGAAAAGAAAAACAAGTGGAGCGTGATCATCAACATTGTACTCACCACGCTCACCGCCCTCCTTTCGGCTCTCGGCTTTAGCATTGGCTAATTCCCCTGAAGCCATCACATCAAGCCTCAGCATCACACCGATGCCGAGGCTTTTTTTGGGGTTATGCTAAGTGCTTGATTTACAGCTGTTGTGTGGATGGATATACCATATCTTTGGTATGTGGTATGTTCATTGTTGGTATGCCGAATACTACTCTGTTGCGATTGTGGGCATGCCGATTTAGCCGTACCTTTGCACTCGAAATCAAGCGGTAAGCCCTTACCCCCACGACTTTTGACTACGGTCAGAATGTAGGGAATAAGGTCAATGGCGAAATAAATAACTTAGGGAGTTAAAAGGAGTTAAAGGAAGTTATCGCTCCTTCGTCGCTTAGGAAGTTAAAGGACGATACGTTTGTAAGATGCATTCAAGGAGCAGGACATTTACTTTTGACCGTCGTCAAAAGTCCTTTAACTTTCTAATAACTTCCATAAGGTGGGGAACTTCAGTGAAGATTTCTAGCCGAAGGCTATAAAAAAAGTTCAACTAAACCGATAGAAAGAAACGGAGTGTAAATAAACGTAATATAATAATAATAAAAGGTAAAAAGGTATGAAAAATGTCAGAAGATTCTTGACCGTCTTGTTCCTGGCTGTGGTGACAGTCACCGGAGCCTTGGCTCAGACGCTGAAAGGAACGGTAGTAGATGCCAGAAGTGGTGAGAGCATCCTCGGTGCTACCGTTTATGTGGGTAACGATAAGAAAAACGGTACGGTGACCAATATGGACGGAGAGTTCACACTCAGCGTCAAGGAACTGCCTGCCGTGATCAAGGTGAACTTTACCGGCTATCGCGCTCAGGAGATAGAGGTGTATGACGTGGACGAACCTGTCACCATAGAACTGGTGGAGGGCGGCTCGCTCATAGAACAGGTAGTGGTGGTGGGCTATGGCGTGCAGAAGCGCCAGCAGCTGACAGCCAGCATATCGAGCGTGAACGAGGAACTCCTGAAGCAGAACAACAGTTCGGTGGAGAGTGCCCTGCAAGGTGCTGTGGCAGGTCTCAACGTAACCTCGAACTCGGGTCAGCCAGGTGCAACGAGCAACATACGCATTCGTGGTGGTAACTCAATCACCGGTGGCAACGAACCCCTCTACGTCATCGACGGCTTCATTGTGTATAACGACGCCTCGGCCACCAAGAGCGGTGCTTCGGGTTCGGATGCGGCACTCGACCCCCTGGCCTTCCTCAACCCTGCCGACATAGAGAGCATCGAGGTGCTGAAGGACGTATCGGCTACCGCCATCTACGGTACGCGTGGTGCCAATGGTGTGATCATCATCACCACCAAGAAGGGTTTCCACGGACGCAACAACATCAGCTACTCGGGCACTTTCGGCTGGAGCACGGCAGCCAGGAAGCTTGACTTGCTCAACGCCACCCAGTTTGCCGAGGCCTACAACGAGCTCAACCCCGGTGCCCCCATCACGGCAGGCGAGAACTACGACTGGCAGGATGCCGCCCTGCGTACCGCTGGCAGTCAGGAGCATCAGCTGAGCGTGGCAGGTGGCGACGAGCGTTCGCGCTACTCCATCAGCGGCAGCTACAAGAGCCAGGAGGGCATTGTGCGCGGTACCGACCTCAAGCGCTATGCAGGCAGAATCAACTTTGAGCGCAACGTGTTCGACAACCTCCTGGTGGGCATCAATGCCTCGGGGGCATACAACAACCTGCAAGGCTTGCGCAATGTGGACAAGAACGGTGGCTCTGGCCAGATAGGCAAGTGGTCGGCCAACAACTGGATGTCGGTACTTGCCACCCCCACCACGCAACCCATCTATAATGCCGATGGCACCTTCAACTACGCTCCCAATCCCACCTCGCAGGACATCTATACACGTGCAGGCAAGTCGGTGGCTGGCAACGCCATCTCTGACCTTGAGAATACCCAAACCTCAACCAGCAACACCCGTTTCCTGGCCAATGCCTTTGCGGAGTATGAGGTTGTCAAGGACCTGAAGCTGAAGGCCAGCGTGGGAGCCGACCTCTCGAACACCCGTGAGAGCAACTATGCCCCCTCATACACCTCGACAGGCTTGCAGTACAATGGCGTGGCATCGGTAGGCGATGTGCGTACCAACGTGTGGCAGACGGAGTTCACGGCCAGCTACACCAAGACCTTCGGCAAGGGCCACAACCTCTCGCTGCTGGGTGGCTACACCGCTCAGCGTACCGACCGCAGCGCCTTTGCCAGCACCGTGCGACAGTTTGCCAGCGATGCCTTTGGCTACAACAACCTGAGTGCAGGTAGCGACCGCGCTACCACCACCAGCGTGGGTTCGGTCAACACCCTGCAGTCGTGGCTGGGACGTGTCAACTACTCATACGACAGCCGTTACAACCTCTCTGCTACCTTCCGCGCCGATGGTTCAAGCCGTTTTGCAAGCAACAACAAGTGGGGTGTGTTCCCCTCGCTGGGTGCCTCGTGGAACCTTGACAAGGAGCCCTGCATGCCAACCCTGGCGGTGCTGCCATAAGTGCTATGCTCACCATCGACCTGGACAGCAGGGAGAGTTGTCACCGGTTCATTGACCGCTTGCAGCTCATCCACCGAGCCACCAACCTGTTCGACAACAGGACGCTGGCCATTCATCCTGCCTCGACCATCTTTGCCAACTTCAGCGAGGAGCAGCGCAAAGCAATGGATGTGCTGGATACGACCGTGCGCATCTCGGTGGGATTGGAGTGTGTGGATGACCTCTACGACGACATCCTGCAAGCGTTGTAAGTGATGGTGAAATAATTCATCTCTTTTGTATAACAAATTTGTTGTTTCAACATGGCTCTTATTCCCTACATTTTGACCAGTCAAAAGTTGGGGGTTAGGGGGACATTTTTTCTCTTTCACATACAGACAATGACTTACAGTTTCGATAGCATAATAGATCGTTCGGGTAGCGGTGATTTGAAGCAAGGTGCCCTGTTGCCTCGCTGGGGGCGTGACGACCTGCTGCCCCTTTGGGTGGCCGATATGGATTTTGAAACGCCTCAGTTCATTACCGAGGCATTGCGCAAGCGTTTGCAGCACTCACTCTTTGGCTACACCATGACGCCTGCCGAACTATGGCCAACCGTCATAGAATGGGTTAGGCAGCATCACGATTGGCAACTGCAACCCGAGTGGCTGACCTTCATTCCGGGCATCGTCAAGGGCATCGGCATGGCGATAAACGTGTTTACCAAGCCAGGCGATACGGTCATCATACAGCCCCCTGTGTATCATCCCTTCCGTCTCACCCCTCAGGGCAACGAGCGCAAGGTGGTGTACAATCCGCTTGTGCAGCGTGAGGATGGCCTCTATGACATGGATCTTGAAGGACTTGAAGACATGCTGCGTAGGTTGCCATCCACCGACGAGGGCGCCTTAGCACTCCATCCACGTGCCGTGCTGATACTCTGCAACCCTCACAACCCTGGTGGCGTGTGCTGGGGTAGGGAGGTGCTTGTACGCCTGGCGCATCTGTGCCATGAGTATGGTGTACTGGTCATCTCCGATGAGATACATTGCGACATGGCTCTCTTTGGCCACCGCCACATCCCCTTTGCCAGCGTGTCGGATGAGGCTCGGAGCA
Organism: Bacteroidaceae bacterium; assembly: GCA_024401185.1. GTDB lineage: Bacteria > Bacteroidota > Bacteroidia > Bacteroidales > Bacteroidaceae > Physcousia. The sequence goes on from JAKSLO010000023.1 coordinate 4,121, forward strand.
TCAGCATCACCTTCCAGGCACCCTCCAAGACGTTTAACATTGCAGGCATTGTGTCGTCATACGCCATCGTGCCCGACGACTCCTTGCGCCGTCGCTTCTACAGCTGGCTGACTGCCAACGAGCTGAACGATCCCGACATCTTTGCTCCCATTGCCACCATCGAGGCCTTGCAGCATGGCGAGGAGTGGCGCAGGCAGATGCTGGGGTATGTGGAGCAGAACATCCTCTACGTGGAGCAGTTTGTCGATGCCCACATCAATGCCGTGGCGGCTCATTCTGCCAATGCGGCTGGTTGTCGGCTCGTCAGGGCGATACGTCCCGAGGCCTCCTTCCTGGTGTGGCTTGATTGCCGTCAGCTGAAGGCATACCTCGACCGATTGCCCCATTACCCCATGGCTCCCGACCCCCATACGCCCTATTCGCCTCAGGGCAACCGTCTGCTCGACTTCTTCATCGACAAGGCTCACCTGGCTCTCAACGATGGCGAGATGTTTGGTGTGGGCACTACGCCCAACTGCGCCACTGGCTACATGCGACTGAATGTGGCCGTCCCACGTTCGGTGCTTCAGGAGGCACTCACCCGCCTTCTCCACGCTGTGCAGTCGGTATTTTGAGTCGTTGTCTCGGAGGGGATTTCGCTGAAAATATGCGAAATGCAGTTTTTGCGCTCCCAAATTAAGGAAGCGACAGCGATGACTTCCTCTAACTTTTCTTTTTGACTCCCCTTAACTTCTCATAACTTCCTTTAACTTTCACGCCAAGGCACATAACTGCTACAAGTTGAGCTTGCAAAACTTGAAAAAATAATTTTGTTCACTAACTTATCCATATTTTTTTTGTATATTTGCACAATCTTTTTGGGATGGCGAGAATTCCTCTAAGAAAATACAGATTTATTATGAAAAAAATAACGATAAAAAAGAAAACTGGCATCATAGCATTGGTGGGCATCGTGCTGTGGTGTGTATTCGCATACATGTACACCCTGTTCAGCGTACCCATTGAGCGCATGGTGCGCGGCGTGGTGCTGATAGAGAGCGACCACCAGCTGATGCTGTGCTATGGCGAGGACAAGACCTTGGCGCTGACAGGCATAGAGAAGACCTATTGCACGGGTTTCTTTGTGAGCCGTGGCGGTGATATTGAGACACATTGGGCTCATGCCGACGACTCGGTGGAGGCACTCTCGAAGGACAGCATCCGTGTGCTGCTCACCGACCTGCAGGCACGCACCACGATGCGTCAGGGCGAACTCGACGACATGCTGGATGAGATGGCCTACTATGACCGCACCCATACCGTAGTGGACGATGGCTACAACCAGGTAATGGCTCTTCATGACGTACTGATGGCCGAGGTGGACAGCCTCAAGCTGCTGCAGAATGCGCTGGACGAGGCCTTGAAGGGTGACAGGTTCTCGTTGCGATTCCAGCGCTCACTGGCTGTGTATTACCGACCCACCTTGAGCGATGCCTTGCAGCGCTTCGAGGCAGAGAGCATCGACGAGAGCCATTGCCGACTGGCTGATGGGAAGTTGCCCGAGGGTGCCTATGTGTTCAATCCCACGTCGATGCGTTGGGGCAACGAGCAACGGTGGGCAATAGGCTACCTTGTAGAGCCTCAGAAGGCAAGCGACTCACTCGCCTTCGTGCCTCAGATTGTCAACCTTGACACCATACCTGCCTCGGTGCCATTCCCTGCCGTGCTCTCGGGAGCTCCCGTAGTGGATGCCCGTGCTCACATACGTGCCGTGTGTACGCCCACAGGTTGGGTGGAGAGAGGTGGCTACGCCTTTGCCCCTGGCGCCTGGTGGAACAGTTTCAGGCAATGGATTGGCGGTTGGTTTGGTTCGTCGCTCCCTGCTGCCTCTGCGCCTGTGGCCTATGTCAACAGGGTAGGCGAGCGTCCGCATGAAGGCTTCGGAACCTACACCGACTCGTTGGGTTACACCTATGTGGGCGTGTGGGAAGCCGACACCCTGCCTCGCGGCGAGCGTTGGGTGGGTTACCGACAGAGCGTGTTCGACACGTTGCGCAGCGAGTGCTATGTGGGCGACTTCGACGGACAGCTGCGTCCCAGCGGCGAGGGTAAGATGATGGGTGCCTCATACTACGAAGGTGAGTGGAACGAAGGCGTACGCCACGGCTTCGGCATTGGCATCACGCCAGGGCGCATCGTCAGCATCGGTTCGTGGAAGAAGGGTAAGTTCATGGGTGAGCACATCATCTATCACGCCGACCGTGTGTATGGCATCGACATTGCCCGCTATCAGCATGAGAAGGGCAAACGCAAGTACCCCATTCGTTGGCAAGACATGCGCGTGACGAACCTGGGCACACGCACCAAGAAGACCGTGCACGGCAGTACCGATTATCCCGTGTCGTTCTGCTACATCAAGGCAACGCAGGGAGTGCGCACCAAGAGCGACTACAGCACGGAGGATGCCTTCCAAGCTCGCATGGCGGGCATTCATGTAGGGCATTATCATTTCTTCTCGCCTATGGGTGGAAAGGGTCAGGCAGAATGGTTCTTGCAGCATGCCTCGCTGAAGAAGGGCGACTTGCCTCCTATGCTCGACGTGGAACTGACGCCCAAGCAGATAGAACAAATGGGAGGCGCTGAGGTCATGTTGCGCGAGATGGTGGAGTGGATACGTGTGGTGAAGCCTCGTTGCGGTACCCAACCTGTGCTCTATGTGAACCAGAACTTCGTGGATACCTATATGGCGAATGCTCCCGAGGAAGTGAAGGCATGTCCGGTGTGGGTGGCGCGCTACAGCCAGTACCGTCCTTACGTGCGCCTTGTATTCTGGCAACTCTCGGATGACGGTCGTGTGAATGGAATCACCCCCGACGTTGACATCGATGTCTTCAACGGCTCCATGGAACAGTTTGAGGACTTCGTGAGGGAAAATGGGGTGAGATAAAATAGTTCACAGTTCTTAATTTAGTTCACAGTTCATAGTTCACAGTTCATAGTTGTTTGTGCTTTGAAAGCACATCCGTAGTACGCGCTATGCACTATGAACTATGAACTATGAATTATGCACTAAGCACTATGCACTATAAATTATGAACTAAGCACTATGCACTATGCACTATGAACTGTTTAGTATCCCAGGAACTTCTGCACCTCTTTGGGGAAATCCTCTTCGATGCCACCTCCGCGGTTGCCACCATACCATTTAGCATAGGCAGTGGTGCCTGAAATCTTGACATCTGACACATAATCGCTGTATTTGGGGTCTTCCATCATCTGGTTCAGCATCTTGACATGCTTGGGATTGGTCACCGTGACGGAACTCTGCACAATCTCATCAAAACCGTGAACCACATATTGGTCTTCCTCTTCGTCATATTCCACCCATCGTTCACCATCCCCATTCTGTTCTATCTGTTCTGCCTCTTCCTTGCTGACAACTCCCATGAGGCTGGTTGCTGCGGTGATGGAAACCTCCCATTTCGTGATGACCTCCCATTCCGACTCGTTCTCGGGCAGCACCTCTGCCTCGCTTGCAGGAGCTGCTTCTTCAGCCTTCGTGCTATTCTGACTCACAGCGGTGGAGTCGGTAGATGTTGCATTCTCGTCTGCTTTCTTGCCACAGGCAGTAGCCAGTAAAATGGCACATGCTGCCATGAGATACTTATGATTTGTTTTCATGATTTTTGTAGTTTATCTATGATAATGCGGCAAAGATACGAAAAAATTTTGTGTATTCGAAAGTAAATTGTAACTTTGTGCGATTTATCTCTTGCGAATAGATAATTTGACAGAACAAAAATAGAAAATTAATCATAAAAGTAGAGCAACCCCATCAAAGCATTCTACTACCCCCGTACGTCAAGGAAGGGGGCATGGGGACAATTCATTATGACACTCATTAAATCAATTTCAGGTATTCGTGGTACCATCGGCGGTAAGGCAGGTGATACCCTCAACCCACTCGACATCGTGAAGTTTACCAGCGCCTATGCAACCTTGATTCGCAAGACCACTCAGGTTAAGAGCAACAAGATCGTGGTAGGTCGCGATGCTCGCATCTCGGGCGAGATGGTAAAGAACGTGGTGTGTGGCACCCTCATGGGTATGGGTTTTGATGTGGTCAACATCGGTTTGGCTTCAACCCCCACCACCGAGATTGCCGTGACAGGCGAAGGTGCTTGTGGTGGCATCATCCTCACCGCCAGTCACAACCCCCGCATGTGGAACGCCTTGAAGCTGCTCAACGAGAAGGGCGAGTTCCTCGACAAGGCACAGGGCGAAGAGGTGCTTCGCATTGCCGAGGCAGAAGACTTTGAGTATGCCGACGTTGACCACCTGGGCAAGTACATCGAGGACAGCTCCTACGACCAGAAGCACATCGACATGGTGCTCGGCCTTGACCTCGTGGACGTAGAGGCTGTCAAGAAGGCTAAGTTCAAGGTGGCTTTCGATGCCGTGAACTCTGTAGGTGGCATCATCCTGCCTAAGCTGTTCGACCAGCTCGGCGTGGAGTACACAGGTATGTTTACCGAACCTACTGGCGACTTCCAGCATAACCCCGAACCCCTTGAGAAGAACCTTGGCGACATCAAGGCATTGATGCAGAAGGGTGGTCACGACATTGGTTTTGTGGTTGACCCCGACGTTGACCGTCTGGCTTTGTTCTGCGAGGATGGTACCATGTATGGCGAGGAGTACACCCTCGTTACCGTGGCCGACTACATCCTGCAGCACACTCCTGGCAACACCGTCAGCAACCTCTCTTCCACTCGTGCCCTGCGCGACGTCACCAACAAGTATGCTGGTTGCAAGTACACCGCTGCTGCCGTAGGTGAGGTAAATGTGGTTACCAAGATGCGCGAGACGGGTGCCGTCATCGGTGGCGAAGGCAATGGCGGAGTCATCTATCCTGCTGCCCACAGCGGTCGTGATGCTTTGGTAGGCATTGCGCTTATCCTTACCTATCTGGCCAAGAAGCAGATGAAGACCAGTGAGTTGCGTGCCACCTATCCTCCCTACTTCATTGCCAAGAACCGTATCGACCTCACTCCCGACACCGATGTGGATGCTATCCTCGTGAAGGTTAAGGAGCTCTATAAGGACGAAGAGGTGAACGATATTGATGGCGTGAAGATTGACTTCCCCGACAAGTGGGTACACCTGCGCAAGTCGAATACCGAACCCATCATCCGTGTCTATTCAGAGGCAAGCACCATGGAGGCTGCCGACGAGATTGGCAAGAAGGTGATGGACGTGGTGTATAGCATGGTTTAATATTCTTCCAGTACATACATTTAATAATGGCGACCGTTTGGCCGCCATTATTCGTTTATGTGGATTATCTTGTTTTGAATTCTCAGTTCTGAGTTCTTTGTACTCTTTTGCTACCTTTATTTTGTTTTGTTTACTTTGTATTGTTCCTTTCAATGCAGCTTAGGGTTTTTCCCCTCGGATATAGGGAAAACCCGACTAAACCCAAAGCCTTTTTCGGAGTCAAATGTACAGAAGGCAACGATAAAACATTGCCGAAAAACAAAAGCAAAAAAATTAATAACTATAAAAACAAGACAACATGAAGACTTTAGGCATTTCAATTTTGGCAGTAGCATTTTTTGCAGTTTCTAACGTATGCAACGCACAGCAGTTCAACAACGTGGATGATAAGCTCAACGCCACCGAGCAAGTAAGCGACAAGGATGAAGCACCTGCAAACGACAAGTTCTGCACAGAGAACAACGATAAAGAAAGTTTACGCCATCACGTCATGGCAATGCCCGGAAGCCACATGCGCGGCATGCATCACGGAAGAGGTTTCCGTCACCATCGCGGAGGATTCCCCACTGCCTCCATGGCAATGTCAACACGCAACGCTTTCATGGCTATGCCTGCTCACAATGCTTTGGCTATGCAGCCCGTAAACACGATGTCATTCCGTATCACCGAACTAAGCGAAGAGGAACTTGCCAAGATGAGCAAGAAGGATCGTCGCGACTACAAGAAGGCTGTCAAGCATGCACGTCAGGAGATGAAGCAGGCTCAGGAGCAGATCAGATTAGTACAAGAGCAGACAGAGGCTTCGCTCGAGGAAAAACTGAACGTGGCTCAGGAGATTCTGCACAGCATGCACATCGCTAAACGCTACACACAGAAGGCAAACCGCATTGCTTACAACCAGAGAGCATAAGGGGGTAATTGCGAGATCCGAATTACGAATTACGAAATTCGACTAATTAGAAAATCGGTTAATCGGTTAATCGATTGTCGATTAACCGATTTTTCTTAAACTGGAAAAATTCCGCATAGATACATCGAGCTATCTTGCAATCGATTTCTCAAAATATAGATAGTTTTGCTGAAGGGTATTCTCGCTAATTTAATTGTTTGCTGCGATGTCTTTGTCTATGGCTGCTTGCAGTTTAGCAAATTTTTCGTTCAGTTCGCTATCCTCTTTGTAGTCCTTGGCATATTCTATGAACTCTTTCGCTTGTTTAAGTCTACCTTTCTGAAAACTCGCTTCTGCACAATAATAATAATCCCATGCAATTTTGTTGGGGTCAAGCAGATGTGGGCCTAAAATGACGGATTTGCTGTAAGACGACAATTTAACAATGCCAGGTCCATCGCATGAGCCCATCACAATTATGAAGAGCATAATGAGTGGTAAGAATCGTTTCATAACTAATACTAATTTTGGTGTAAGATGATTGTTTGTATCGCACTACAAAGATATACAGAAATTCTTCTCATTAGATTTCTCTTTGTGTTAAGAATGTTCAATTGCACGGAAAATTAACATTTATTTAGAGTTGGGGTGTTTTTCCTGCTTGCTATACGAATAATGGCGACCATTCTAGGTCGCCATTATGATCTTACAAGGGGAGGGAGTTTGCTTCCCCTCTTATGTATGTCTTGTGATTACAAGTTGTCCTTCTCGATATCCTTGAAGTACTTGTAGGTGCCGTGCTTCAGCTCATCGGTAGCTGCCTCGTCGCAGGCGATGATGGCATGGGGATGCATCTGCAGGGCGCTGATGGTCCACTCCTGACTTACGCCACACTCGATGGCATGCTGCAAGGCGCGAGCCTTGTTGTGACCGTTAACCACGATGAGTACCTCCTTGGCATCCATCACAGTACCTACACCTACGGTGAGTGCGGTCTTGGGCACCTTGTTCACATCGTTGTCGAAGAAACGGCTGTTGGCGATGATGGTGTCGGTGGTGAGGCTCTTTACGCGGGTACGGCTCTGAAGGCTTGAGAAAGGCTCGTTGAAGGCGATGTGGCCGTCGGGGCCGATGCCACCCATGAAGAGGTCGATGCCACCTGCTGCCTCAATGGCTGCCTCGTACTGGGCACACTCAGCAGCCAGGTCGGCTGCGTTGCCGTTGAGGATGTGCACGTTCTCCTTCTTGATGTCGATGTGGCTGAAGAAGTTTGTCCACATGAAGCTGTGATAGCTCTCGGGATGCTCCTCGGGAAGGCCCACATACTCGTCCATGTTGAAGGTGATGACGTTCTCGAAGCTTACTCTGCCCTCCTTGTACATCTCGATGAGGTGCTTGTAGAGGCCCAGGGGACTTGAGCCGGTGGGGCAACCCAGCTTGAAGGGTTTCTCGGCTGTGGGTTGTGCTGCGTTGATCTTGGCGGCTACATACTCGGCTGCCCAGCGTGACATCTCGTTGTAATCTGGTTCAATAATTACTCTCATAATCGCTTTGCCCCCTCTTTCCTCTTTTGTTGGTTGTTTTTGGTTCAATAAAGAGTGGCCTATGGGGCTTCCGGGCCAATGTTAATTATGTTACTTGTTTTCTTCTACTTATTGACGATGCATCTTGCCTTCTCTCCCTCTGTGTTGTAGATGCACTCGTGGAGTGTCTGCTCGCTGATGCGTACGGCATCCTTTGTCAGCTCGGGCACATTGTAGCTCTTGAGCAGAAGCACGTTGTAGCGCGGGTCTTCCTGTGGCAGACAGAAGGCTTTGTGGGCGTGTCCCTCTTTGTCGAAATAGGTGATGAAGGTACGCGTGTAGCTTCCGTCCATGCGACGGCTGCTGAACACAATCCATCGTCCGTTGGAACTCCATGAGTGGTAGCTGTCCACGTCGGGTGAGTTGGCTTCGGTCAGCGCATAGCATGAGTCGGCTTGAAGGTCCTTCACCCACAGGTTGCTCGACTTGTGCCAGATGTGGAACTGTCCGTAGTCGCCCTGCGTGTAGAGCACGTAGCGCCCATCGGGGCTTACGCGGGGCACGGAGATGCTCTGCCCTTGTGACGATGCGTCCACCACCATCTCGGGCGCTCCAAAGGTCATGGTCTTCTCCTCGAAGGGAATGCGCATGAGGTTGTAGTGTACGCTGTCGTAGTGGGACAGTATGTGTTGCGATGCCTTAGCTTCGTTGAGCCCTGCCAAACCAGGTTCGCTGGCGCTGCAATAGTAGAGCATACTGCCATCGGGCGACCAGCAGGGAAACGTCTCAAGTACGGAGTCGGAGCGCAGGATGTGGCGCACCTCGTTCTTGTCCACGTCGTAGAGCAGCAGATCGCTGGCTTCATCGACAACCTCCAGACGCTCTTTGTGATAGAGGTGGAAGGCTTGTCCGGTGCGGTTGGTAGAGAATGCCACCCAGTTGTGCTTGGGATGCCAGCTGGGGTACACGCCTGCGGTGAGGATGTTGGAGCCGCTTATCTGCACCTTGTGTGCCTTGTCCCCGTCAATCATGATGGTGCCCGCATGCTTGGCACGTACGTGGAAGAGCATCTTCTGCGTGCTGTTGTTCTGGTAGTTGTGGCAGTTGACGCAATGGTTGTCATCGTCGGTAAACACACGGTTGTTCTCGTAGATGGTATGCTCATTCCAGTTGGTGAGGTTGCGCTGGTAGAGTCCTAACTGTCGGTAGAGTTCGTAGCCGGGTTCGATAAGACGGTAACTGAGGTAGGCGTCAATCTCCTCGTTGGCCACCTGCATCGTGTGTGCCTTGTAGCGCACCCATCCGTTGCTGTGCTCCGCATAGATGCTCACCTTGATGCTTCCACCCTTGTTCTCTTGCAGAAGGGTGCGCCATGCCGTGGTGTCTATCTGCACGATTCCCTCATCGCCCGATGCCACCAGCAAGGCTTCTCCCTTGTCGCCCTTCAGCTCAGCCACGAAGTTCGTTGCCTCGTCATCCTTCACCTGGAAGTTCAGCGGGGCAATGTTGGCCGGTATGGTCACCTCTTTGTAGTCAGGATAGATGGTGGCCTCGTCGTCCAGTTCGCCGAACTGACTTGGCAATACGGCTGTCTTGCCGCATCCCAGCAGCCAGGCGCACATGAGTATGTAGAATAGCTTTTTCAATTTTCTTTTCCGTTTTTTATTTGTTTACTGAAACCGCCTCAGTTGACTCCCGCGTTCGAACTCTCCGCCTGTGGCTTCTTCTTTGTGGCTTTTAGGTTGCCGAAGAAGTAGTAGTAGGGATAGTAGCCCTTGTATTGCGGGAAGAGCTCGTTGGCATGCTTGGCACGCTCCTCGGGGGTAGTCATGTACTGTTGTGTGTTCCCCAAGAACGACTGTAAGCGTCCGCGGTGCATCTCCAACCCGCTGAAGGATTGCAGCAGCTGTGGGTTCTTGCCCGACATCAGCGTCAGCGCCTCGGCTATGCTGGTGGGTGGCGTGCTGCCTGCCAGAGGTTGAGCGCGATACATGAAGGGCTCCAGGGTCTTGGTGTAGATGTGAACCATCAGGCAGTTGATGAGCGCATTCATGGAGCGCCCCTCCATCAGCATGGCATTATATCCCAAAAAGGTAGGCTTGATGAAGTTGTTCTCAAAGTTGTCGTGAATGGGTTCGGTGAGTCGTATCATGGCCATCTCGCTGTCTGCATTGATGCGTGCGGTATCGCCCACCATGGCACGGTATTTCTCTACGAAATCCCCCTCGAAGGGCACCTTGTCGAGGATGGTGAGGTATTTCTCTGCCACAGCCCATTCGCCTTGCAGGAGCGACGTCTTGCAGAGCATCTTCAGGTTGCGCAAGGTGGGTCCTTCCATAGCCATCGACTCCATGGCATGGTGATAAGCCGTGGCCACCAATCCGGCATGGTAGCTGCATTCCATCTCGTAGATGGTGGTGGTGTTGCTCTTGGGGCCGTTGAAGCCGGGGGCATAGATGGAGTCGTAGTCAAGACGGACGTCGAACATGTGCTCGGCAATCTGTCCTGTCTGCACGAGGGCAATGGCATAGTTGGCAGCCATGGGACGTGTGCTGATCTCGTCGTTGTCGTGTGCGATGTCGATCACACGCTGCCAGTCTTGGTTCATCACCCCCACCTGCATCTGTGCCGTGGGGCGCACATAGGGGCGTTCATAGTGTGCATACACCATGGGCAGCGTCAGGGCGAGTATGGCCACCCCCATCTGCATGCGGTTCTGCAGCGGTGTCTCATCCTTGGGCATGCTGATGACGGCAGGCACAGACTTACGGCTGAAGGAGTGGATGATGATGCCCCATATACTGAGAATGAGCAGGATGCAGAAGGGAATGCCCATCACCTGTCCTGTCTCTGCCTCATACCAGTTGCCCAGTCCTTCGTATGTGAAGATGCCTGCGAAGATGCCGATGGGCAGATACTGCACCCATCGCCACGCCGGCTTCAGGCGCATGGCGTAGCCCAGCAGCCAGCAGCTGGCCGTAAGCATGAGCGAGAGAATCATGCCGCCTAACCACGGATAGCGGAAGGGCGTGAGCAGCATGCGGCCAATGCACCACAGTATGCCGTAGGGCTTGCACATCTCGAATTTCATCAGTACGCTGTCGGCTGCAAAGAAGCTGTTCTCGCGAATCATGCGGAACACATCTGCCTGCCACCACGATGCCCATAGCCAGAGCATCAGAAACACGATGATGGGTACGGGCAGTAGTATGGGACGACGCTTCCTTCGGGTAGCCTTGCCGGTGCTTGCCGCCGCACCTTTCCGGGGTGGGGTGGAACCATGCTGTGAGGCAGCGGCATGCTTGTCGCTACCCGCTATGGCTTTGTTATTTCGATTCTTACTCATTTACTTTTTCTCTTGGCTTCGTTTTATTTCACCATCACCCACTTGCCTTTGATGGGGTGTCGTCATAAAATGAAGCAATTTTCCCTATGTACTTTTGGCATTAGGTTAGTAATACTGAATTTCCTGTAAAATTATTATGCAAAAATAGTTTTTTTGTGTTAAATTCCCAAATGTTTTGCTGTGTTTTTGCCGTTTGCATCCATTTTTTCTTCAGTCAGCACCCTATGTTCGCACAATTGGCTTACGTCTGGCTTACGTGTTTTGACGTAAGCCAGACGTAAGCAAAGCGTGTTCACCCCGAGTGCAACCCGTAGGATGCCCGAAGTGTCATGGAAAGAAATTGACAGAAAGACGCGGAAAAGAAAAACGAACGCCAAGACGTTGAATCGCATAGAATGTTTCTTTGTCGTTACACCTATTGCCTACATGATTCATGCTACGCCTATTGCCTACAAAGATTCGTCAAAAAACTCTCTCTCGCCCAGGGTGAAGGCTCACGTGTACGATTGACTATCCAATAATCTCAAAATGTCAGATGTATTTTGCTACGTCGCGATGAAACAATTGTTACGTCGCGATGAAACAATTGCTGCGTCGCGATGTGACAAACATGGTGCGCTGTTTTTGATGCCGTAGGCTTTTTGTTGCTTGCACTTTTTTCGTGTTTTGTTTGGTAATGTCGCGGAAATCATCTAATTTTGCATTGTGGCGCATTTTGCATTGTGACTCAGCGCCTAAAGGAAACTGCGTAACATGAACGAATCCTTGCATAACGAATCAACGGCAAACGTAACTTCCCCTGGTGGGAGAGGAAACGACAAGTGCCAGCGTGTGGCTGGTGCCATCTCTCGTGCCTTGTTCCTTCCACCCTGGATCTGGCTGAAGCGCTTTCGCAAGCGTTGCGGATATGGCGTGCATTCGCCCTATGCCTTTGACTTTATTACGCAGGTCATCTATGAACGCGGACAGTATTATGCCTACAAGGAACTGGACGAGTTGCATCCGTGGTATGTGAGGAGGTTTAACCTTCGCCCACGGAAACTGCTGCGTTTGCTGTTTCGTGTTGTCAATTTCTCGGAGGCAAGTCACGCTGTGTTCCTGGGTGGCGATGCCTTGGCCTTGGCCTACCTGAGAGCAGCCGTTCCAAAGGCTGAGTGGATGACGGAAATTAAAGAAGGTCAGGATGATGTGGATTTTCTCTACATTGGTACAAGGCTGCCTGATGCCAGTGGTCTGCCTAAGGCAAAGGTCATAGTGGTGGAGGGGCTTCGACAGAATGCTTCGCTGTGGAAGTCGCTACTCATACACCCTCATACCACTCTCTCGTTCGACCTCTACGATGTGGGCATCGTGATGCAGGGGTTGAAACTCAACAAAAAGGATTATGTGGTGAACTTCTGAGTAGCCTAAACCAGCCGTTTCAGTACCCCATTTCCAAGGGTGTGAAACTTTTAAGCGTTTAATTTAATATGAAAGATGAAAAAATATGCGTTTTTTCTTGTTTTTGTATTAAATTATTTGTATATTTGCGCCCGTTTAACAAAAAAATTCTTAACCAAAAAAATAATTCACTATGTATTGGACATTGGAATTGGCATCTAAGCTGGAGGATGCACCTTGGCCCGCCACCAAGGACGAGTTGATAGACTATGCTATGCGTTCAGGTTGCCCCATGGAGGTAATCGAGAATCTGCAGGAGATAGAGGATGAAGGCGACATCTACGAAACCATCGAGGATGTATGGCCCGACTATCCTACCAAGGAAGATTTCCTCTTCAACGAGGACGAATATTAAAAAAAATCCCAAAAAATTTACTAAAATGTGGAGGATGGCACAATATAAGGCCATCCTTTGCGTTATAATGTGTACTGATGAAAAGATTGCTGTGGTTTGGAGTGGTTTGGCTGACTGCCTTTGGCATGAAGGCGCAGTCGGACGTGGCGTTCACTAATTATTGGGCGCTTCAGAGCTTCTATAATCCTGCCACAAGCGGTCTGGACGGTAAACTCAGCTTGCAGGGAGGCTACTCCATGCAGATGGTAGGTTTTGAACATGCACCGGCCACAATGTTCGTGGGAGTGGACATGCCCGTCTATTTCATCGGTCCGCGCCATGGCGTTGGCGTGGGATTCCTTAATGATGAGGTGGGCTTGTTCTCCAACAAGAAGTTCTACCTGCAGTATGCCTATCACCATCCCTTTGCGGGAGGACGCTTCAGCACGGGATTCAGGGCAGCCTTGCTGTCGGAGTCGTTTGACGGCTCCAAGGTGGATGCCGTTGACTCGGGCGACCCGGTGTTTGCATCCGGGCAGATTGATGGCAATGCCTTCGACCTTGACCTGGGCTTGCGCTACACCTACAAGGAGCGCTGGTATGCCGGCGTGAGCGTGATGCACCTGCTTGCCCCCACGGTGAGCATGGGCGACGACAAGGTAAACCAGGTGAACTACGAACCCAACCTTTATGCCACGGCAGGTTATACCTACCACTTCCGCAGGCCCGAGTATGTGCTGTATGCCACAGGCATCCTGCGTACTGACCTGGTGGCTTGGCGAGGCGACGTGACAGCGCGCCTGGCCTACAATGGCGAGAAGATAAAGCTCTATGGAGGTCTGACCTACAGCCCCACCGTGTCAGTGGGCTTGCTGTTGGGAACCACCTTCCAGGGCATCAATATAGGTTACAGTTATGAAATGTACACGGGAGGCGTGGGAGCCTTGCACGGCACGCATGAGTTAGTGCTTGGCTACAGTACCGACCTCAACTTGTTCAAGAAGGGAAAGAACAAGCACCAGAGTGTAAGAATACTATAAATGTGATTATGAAGATAAAGACAATAATAATGATGGCTATCATGGCGGTAAGCATTGCGCTGACCGCCTGTATGGGTTCGCAATCCTCGGCTATGGCTTTAGGCGGTGAGGTGACCGGCTCTCGTGGTCAGGCTTTCAACGAACCTGCTCCTTTTGGTATGGTGGCGGTTCACAAGGGTTCACTCAAGGTAGGTATGGAGGCAGATTCGCTGTGGGGCTTACAGCTGCCCTCGCGCGACATCTCAGTGGATGGCTTCTGGATGGACGAGCATGAGGTGTCGAACTCCAAGTACCGTCAGTTTGTGTATTGGGTGCGCGACAGCATCATCCGTGAGCGTCTGGCCGATCCTGCCTATGGCGGTGACGAGACCTACAAGATTGAGGTGGACAAGGACGACAACCCTCTGCCTGTGCCTCGCCTGAACTGGAGCAAACCCATTCCACGCCGTCCCAACGAGGAGGAGGAGCGTGCTATTGAGAGTGTGTATGTGTATCACCCCATTGACGGTACCAAGATGCTGGATGCCAGTCAGATGAACTATCGTTACGAGATATACGACTATGCGGCCGCAGCACAGCGCCGATATCGCCTGAATGCTGAGGAGCGTGACCTCAATACCGACCATGCGGTGAGCAATGAGGTGCCTATGATCAGTAAGGACACGGCATGGATTGATGACAACGGAAAGATTGTGCGTCAAACCATCACACGTCCGCTGTCTGGTCCCTATGACTTCCTCAATACGTACATCGTGAACATCTTCCCCGACACTACCTGTTGGGTGAACGACTTCCGCAATGCGGATAATGAGCGATACCTGAAGCTCTACTTCTCAAGTCCTATCTACGACGATTATCCCGTAGTGGGTGTGACCTGGGAGCAGGCCAATGCGTTCTGCCAGTGGCGTACCGACTTCCTGATGAAGGGTTTGGGTGGTGCTGCCAAGAACATACAGCGCTACCGTCTGCCGACAGAGGTGGAGTGGGAGTTTGCTGCCCGTGGCAAGGAGGGCAACCCCTTCCCTTGGGAGAATGCCGACGTGAAGAGCGACAAGGGTTGTTTCTATGCCAACTTCAAGCCCGACCGTGGCAACTATACCAAGGATGGAAGCTTGATTACCTCCCGTTGTGGCATCTTCAGCGCCAACAGCAACGGATTGTACGATATGGCCGGAAACGTGGCTGAGTGGACAAGTACCATCTACACCGAGGCAGGTGTGGAGAGTATGAGCGACATGAACCCCGAGCTGAAGTACAACGCCGCTTTGGAGGACCCCTACCGACTGAAGAAGAAGTCGGTTCGTGGTGGCTCGTGGAAAGACCCCGAGAGCATGATTCGTTCGGCATGGCGCAGCTACGAATACCAGAACCAGCCTCGCTCGTACATCGGCTTCCGTTGTGTACGTTCCATGGTGACCGACAACAGCCGAGCCTCACAGAAGGCTGTGGCCAAGGGCGGCAAGTCGAAGGCTCCACGCAGCGGTGGTGGCGGCGGTGCAAGTGCAAGAAAGACAAGAAGATAATTATAACAAGACATAGATATGGCAAGTAAATTGAATCCTATAGCCCGCATTCAGAAGTGGATGGACACTTTTGCAGGTCAGACCTTTATGCAGTATGCCTATAGCTGGGGTGCAGCGGTGGTTATTCTGGGTACCTTGTTCAAACTGACGCACATTCCAGGCGCCAACCTCATGCTTTTCGTAGGTATGGGTACTGAGGTGTTTGTGTTCTTCATTGCCGCCTTTGAGCGTGTGACGGAGAAACCCTCGGAGGCCGAGCAAGCCGCTCAGAACCAGCAGAGTGGGGTAGTGGTGAATGGCATGATAGGCACTCCCGTAGTGGGCGGTACTGTAGTGACGGGCGCTCCTGTGGTGGGCACACCTATGGAGGGCGATGAGAACGGCACGCCTGTGGAAGGCGTGGCACAGAACGGTCCCGTGGTAATTGGCGGTGGCCAGCCAGGCGTGGTGTACACCGGTTCGCCCGTAGTGGCCAGCGGACCTGTCTTGGCAGGTGGTCCCGTGATGGCAGGTGGTCCTGTCGTAGCCGGCGGTACGGTGGTGGCAGCTCCCGGAGCCTCTGTAGTGGAGGGTCAGCCAGTAAATATGGATCCCGAGGCGTTGGCCGCAGGTGCCGGTTTGAGTGCCGCTGCAGCCAATCTGGCAGCCGCAGGTCAGGCAGCCGCCGAGGCACAGTTGGCATTGAGCCAGTTGCAGGGCGGTGGAGCTATCAATCCTGCTGCTATCAAGGCAACCGATCCCGCAGCCATAGAGGAGGCCGTGAAGAACTACGCAGAGGAACTTACGGAACTGACCGAGGTGCTGGGTCGCGTAAAGGTGCAGGCAGCACGCATGAGCACCGACAGCGAAGAGATGGAGAACCTCAACCGTACACTTACCGGCATTGCTACCGTGTACGAACTTCAGCTTAGAAACATCAGTAAGCAGGTGGCTACCATCGAGCAGATTGACGAGCAAACCAAGCGTATGGCTAAGCAGATAGAGGAACTGAACAATGTGTATGCAAGAATGATTGCCGCATTGACGGTGAACATGGGTGGTGGTGCACCTGTGGCTCCCGTGACTCCTGCTCCTGAGAGTTGATGTAAAATAGTAGCCCCCCTAACCCCCGACTTTTGACTACGGTCAGGATGTAGGGAATAGGAGCAATGCTGAAATAACAAACTTGTTATTATATAGAAAGGTAATCTCTAAAATTGACAGGACACTCCCACGGTTATTCACTATTGGCTGTGTTGCGATTTGATAAGTGTTGTCCGATGTCCGTTGTCAAGTATAAAAGATATGGCAGTAAAGAAGAAGAAAGTTAGCCCACGTCAAAAGATGATCAATCTGATGTATGTGGTTCTGATGGCGATGTTGGCGTTGAACGTCAGCAGCGACGTGCTGAACGGTTTCTCGCTCGTGGATGAGAGTCTGAACCGTTCCACCGAGAATGCCAACGAGGTGAACCAGGGCATCTATAAGAACTTCGAGGAACAATACCAGAGCAATCCCACCAAGGTAAAGGAGTGGTATGACAAGGCACAGCATGTGCGCGAGATCAGCGATGGCCTGTATAACCTGGCCGAGGAACTGAAGGTGGCTATCGTGAAGAAGAGCGATGGTGAGGACGGCGATGTGCACGACATACGCAACCGTGAGGACCTGGAGGCTGCCACTTCCATCATGCTGGCTCCCGGCACAGGTCGCGGTCAGGAACTCTTTGAGGCTATCAACAAGTATCGTGAGGACATCCTGAAGATGGTGAACGACCCTCAGCAGAAGAAGATCATTGAGAGCAACCTTACCACCGAGGTGCCTAAGAAGGGCATCGAGCTGAACAAGAACTGGCAAGAGTATATGTTTGAGACCATGCCTACGAGTGCTGCCGTCACTCTGCTGACTAAGTTGCAGAATGATGTGCGCTATGCCGAAGGTGAGGTGCTGCATAAGTTGGTGAGCAACATCGACGTCAAGGATATACGTGTGAACGAGTTGAATGCCTATGTGATACCCAAGTCGCAGACGGTGGTGCAGGGAGGACGTTTCAGCGCGCAGATTATCATGGCTGCCGTGGATACCACCAACCGTCCCACCATCTTCATCGGAGGCAAGGAGTTCAACAGCGAGAACGGCATCTACGAGACGGTGTGCGGTAGTACCGGCGAGTTCACCCTGAAGGGATTCATTGAGATGATAAACGGAAGTGGCGAGAAGGTAAAGCGTGACTTCGAACAGCAATATACGGTAGTGGCTCCCAGTGCCACGGTAAGCTCTGACATTATGAACGTGCTCTATGCCGGTTATGAGAACCCCATGAGCGTCAGCGTGCCAGGCATTCCCAACGGAAAGGTGAGCCTGTCTATGACGGGTGGCAAACTCACAGCCAAGGGTGATGGCAAGTATGTGGCAGAACCCACCAGCGCAGGTGGCGAGGCCGTGTTTACCGTTACCGCACAGTTGGAGGGACGTGCTCAGCAGATGGGACAGTTCAAGTTCCGTGTGCGTAAGTTGCCCGATCCTACCGCCTACATCGTTGATGGCGACGACCATTTCTTCGGAGGCAATATCAGCAAGAACACCTTGATGGCAACCGAGCATCTGCATGCTGCCATCGACGACGGTTTGCTGAATGTGCCCTTCCAGGTAACGGGTTTCACCTGTGTGTTCTTTGACAATACGGGTGTCAACGTGGAAAAGGTATCTACGAGTTCGGCTTTCACCGAGCAGCAAAAGTCTATTATGCGTCAGCTCCCTCGTGGCAAGCGTTTCATCATCACCAAGATCAAGGTGAAGGACAAAACGGGTGCAGAACGTACTTTGAAGGGTGCAATGGATGTAAAAATCAATTAATAGTGTAAGTTATGAAAAAAGTCCTTATATTCATATTGTTGAGTGTCTTTTCTGTGTCCTTAATGGCTCAGCCTACCCGACGCAGAACTACAACCTCTAATGAGGCAGCTCAGAGGGATCCAAGAAAAAGCGTGCAAGCCAGCGACCGCTTCTCGTTGTCTTTTCCCACCAGCGGTGCCATGCCCGAGGACGTGGCGTGGCGACGCGATGTGTATCGTGAGCTCGACTTGACTAAGGATAAGAACGCCCCCTTGTATTATCCCGTAACTCCCATTGGCAACCAATGCAACCTGTTCACCTACCTGTTTCGCTTGCTGATTTCAGGACGTGTCAATGCCTATCAGTATAACGTGGTTACCAGCGTGGAGTCGTTTGAGGAAAAAGACAAGATCAATTTGAAGGACTTCCTGGAAGACAATAATATACGCAAACAGACCCGTGACGGTAAGTTTGTTGTGGAAGATGCTGACATCCCCAGCGGAATGGTGAAGCGCTACCGCATAAAGGAGAGCAGCTATCTGGATCAGCGTACGGGAACTACACATACCAAGGTCACAGCCATCTGCCCCATCCTGATTGAGGGCGATGGAGATTTTGGTTCGGATGAGTTTGGTGACGATGCAGAAGACTACTCAACTGCCAAGGCACTCTTCTGGATGAAGTATGAGGATGTGGCTCCCTATCTCTCCAAGTTGCCGGTAATGGCCAGCGACTTGAACAATGTAACCAATATGACGGCCGAAGACTATTTTACCCTCAACCATTATGATGGTAAGATTTTCATGACCAATAATATGCAGGGCAAGTCCATCCAGCAGTATTGCAAGACTGACTCGGCTGTGGCTAAGGAGCAGAAGCGTATAGAGAACCAGCTTGTTGACTTTGAAGAGCATCTGTGGGGTCATGTGGAAAAAAATGACTCTGTGGACAGTTTGCAGGTGGCTGCTGTCAAGCCAGAGAAGAAGGCGGCAAAGGTAGCAAGCACCGTGCGTAAGGAGTCGCGCACCCGTCGTACCAACAGCAAGTCTGAGAAGGCTGAGACTGCCAGCGCGGCACCTCGTTCATCAGCTCGCCGTCAGCGCAGATAAAAGATGAGGTACGTTGACGTCATCCTGCCCCTTCCTCTGGAGGGAACGTTTACTTACGCCTTACCAGCCCATCTGGCCTATAAAGTGCAAGTAGGATGCCGTATAACGGTTCCCTTTGGCGCCAAGAAGACGTATTCTGCCATTGCCTTGAAGCTTCATGATGAAAAGCCTCAGGGCGACTATCAGGTTAAGGAGGTTATGGCTCTTCTGGAGGATGACCCCATCCTGCTGCCTGCTCAGCTGAAACTATGGCAATGGATAGCCGATTTCTATCTTTGCCCTATTGGCAATGTCTATAAGGCAGCTCTGCCCAGTGGACTGAAGGAACAGGACGAGGAGAGCAGCTACAAGCCCAAGATGGTGCAATGCGTGCGACTCACAGAAGCCTATTTCGATGAGGCTAAGATTGTGAGTGTCTTTGTGGAACTGAAACGCTCGCACAAGCAGGTCACTTTGTTGATGAAGTACCTTGACATGAGTAAGGCGGCTGCTTCGCTCACACTCAAGAATCCCTCTCTCTTGCTGGAGGTTGAGAAACTCGAACTTCTCAAGCAGGCAGATTGTTCTACCACCATCTATAATGCGCTGGTTGAACGAGGAATACTGGAAACCTACGACAAGCAGGTGGACCGTCTGGCACACGATGAGTTGCCCACCGAGATGGTGCTGCATCTGCTAAGTCCGGCACAGCAGATGGCGTTGGATGGTATCAACAAGCAGTTTGAGAGTCATAATGTGTGCTTGCTACATGGTGTCACTTCGAGCGGAAAGACCGAGGTGTACATCCATCTTATCCATCAGGCATTGGAGCAAAAGAAGCAGGTCTTGTACCTGTTGCCCGAGATTGTGCTGACCACACAGTTGGTAAATCGTCTGAAGCGTGTCTTCGGCGGACGGCTGGGCGTGTATCATTCCAAATATTCAGATGCTGAGCGTGTGGAGATCTGGCAGAAGCAGCTCTCACGTACTCCTTACGATATCATCGTGGGCGTTCGTTCGTCCGTCTTCCTTCCCTTCCGTAATTTGGGGTTGGTGATTGTTGACGAAGAGCACGAAACCAGTTTCAAGCAGCAAGATCCGGCCCCCCGCTACCATGGACGTAACGTGGCCTTGATGATGGCTCACATGGCTGGTGCCAAGACGCTTTTGGGAACGGCAACTCCGTCGCTTGAGACATACTTCAACTGTCAGAAGGGCAAGTATGGCTTGGTGGAATTGTTTGAACGTTACCAACAGGTGACGATGCCAGAGATACAGGTGGTTGACATGGCAGAAGAGAGGCGCAAGAAGATGATGGACGGCCCCTTCACCTCTGTGCTGCTCAACGAGATGAACAAGGCCCTTGCGGACAAGGAACAGATTATCCTCTTTCAGAACCGTAGAGGTTTTTCACCCACCGTGGAGTGTCATACCTGTGGATGGGTGCCTCGTTGCCCACATTGCGACGTGAGTCTTACCTATCACAAGCGTCTCAACCAGGTTACCTGTCATTATTGTGGCTATACGACCCTGATTCCCACCAAATGTCCTAACTGTGAATGTGAGCAGTTGGACAATGTGGGTTTCGGTACCGAGAGGATAGAGGACACTATTCATAAGATTTTCCCCGACGCTGTAGTGGCTCGCATGGATTTGGACACAACACGCAGTCGTCAGGCATACGAACAGATTCTGCAGAACTTTCAGCATGGCAGCACCGACATATTGGTAGGTACGCAGATGGTGACAAAGGGACTGGATTTCGACCATGTGAGTGTGGTGGGTATCATGAATGCCGATACTATGCTTACCATGCCCGACTTCCGCAGTTACGAGCATGCTTTCCAGATGATGTCGCAGGTAGCAGGTCGTGCGGGCAGACGCAACAAGCAGGGACGTGTCATCCTGCAGACCAAGATGCCCACGTTGCCTGTGATAAAGCAGGTAGTGGATAATGACTACGCATCTCTCTATGCCGATCAGATGGAGGAACGCAGAATGTTCCATTATCCTCCTATGTGCCGTTTGGTAAGCATCTACATGAAGCATCGCTATGAATCTACCCTCAATGGGTTGGCATACGAACTGGCCATGCTTCTGCGAAAGGTCTTTGGCGAACGTGTGCTCGGTCCCGACACACCTCCTGTGGCACGCATTCAGAACTTGTTTATCCGCAAGATTGTGCTAAAGGTAGAACTCAGCGCCAATATGCAGGATGTGCGCAACCGTCTTCGCCAGGCACAGCAATACTATCTTGCACAGGACAAATACAAGGCAGCTCAAATCTACTTTGAGGTGGATTGAGTATGATAACCCACATGGTCCACTGACCCAGAAAGCGGTAGGGGGTAACATTGATTTCTAGATCTTTCGATTTCTCGATTCTTCGATATCTCGATTCTTCGGCTTCTCGAACTTTCGATTCCTCAATTCATCAATTCCTCAACTCCTCGTTATTTCGGCTTCTCGGCTCCTCAGCTTTTCGATTATCCCTCTACCCTGTTTTTCCCTTTGTTATTTCTTCAGTTCAGGGTAGCTGATGCGAGTATGGTAAATGCTTCTCAGCTTGTTTTTGAACACCTGCTTACACATCTCGATGTTCTCGAAGGTGATGGGGCAGTGGTTGAAATACCCTTCCTTGACTTGCGTGTCGATGATGCGCTCTACCAAGGCGCTGACACTTTCCTCTGTGTATTCGGAAAGGCTGCGTGAGGCGGCTTCGACAGAGTCTGCCATCATCAGGATTGCCTCTTCGAGTGATGCTGGGTTAGGACCAGGGTAGGTGAATATCTCATCATTGACAACCTTGTCTGGATTCTGGTTGATATAAGACACATAGAAGAACTTGGTTTTGCTGCGACCGTGATGCGACGCGATGAAAGTCTTGATGCTTTCGGGCAGACGGTATTTGTTGGCAAGTTCCAAACCATATTTTACATGCTGTATGATAATCTGTGCACTATCCTCAAATGCCATGCCATTGTGGGGATTGTAGCCACTCTGGTTCTCCGTGAAGTTGACAGGGTACTTTAGTTTGCCAATGTCATGATAGAGGGCACCAGTTCGTACCAATTGAGCGTTGGCGCCCAGTTTGTTGGCTACTTCGGCAGAGAGATTGGCCACCTGCATGGAATGTTGGAAAGTACCGGGGGCTTCCTCTGAAAGGCGACGAAGCACATCGTTGTTGATGTTGGACAACTCTACCAACGTAACCGTGGAGGTGAACTTGAACACCTTCTCTATAGGGAAAAGCAGAGGGTAGGAGAGTAGCAGCAGGGCACCATTCGACATAATATAAATGTACACACTACCGTCCACACCCTGGGTGTTAAAGAAGTTCATGTGCACCAGGTCCAGACAGAAGTATGCCAGTTCGGAGATGGCAATCACCATCACAACGGCCAGGAATACCTCAGAGCGCTGCTGCAGTTGCTTGAGCGAATAGATGGCAATGAGTCCTGCCAACATCTGGACGGTGACAAACTCGAAGGGCTTTTCCACGGCTACGGCAGTCAGCATGATGCACACCAAGTGACTGATGAAAGCTGTGCGGGAGTCCATGAAGACGCGTATGAAGATGGGCAGCATACAGAATGGTACGACATAAGGGCTTGCCCAGTCATGCGAGATGAGAATGTAGGTGATGATGGGGAAGATGAGCACCAGAAGCCAGATGAGCAAGCTATGCTTAAGACTGCGCGTGTAATCGCTTCGGAACTGGTTGAAGAAGAAAAACAAGCATACTGCCATCAAGGTGATATAAAGAACCTGTCCACCTAACTGACTCCAGAGTTCGCCTGGTGTTTTGTGACGTTCCATCTCGTGCTTCTCGTACGACTCGAGTTTGTCGCTGATAGATTGTGTCACAATCTGTCCCTTGTCAACAATCTTTTCGCCGGCTTGTACGCGCCCCGAGAATTTGGTAACAAGTTGGTCGATTTCTTTCTGCTGGTTGATGCTCTTGGTGGCATCATAGGTAAGGTTGGGCTGGATGAAATGGTTTACCTTGATGTTAAGGAGTATGGTGTGCAGGTTCTCATCTTGCGTCATGATTTCCTCATAGACCATCTTCTGCGACTTCAGTTTGTCGGTCGTGCCGTTTTCACTCTCGTTGTGGGTGAAGATGTGCACACGGCTGATGCCCATGCTTTGCAGGTTGTTGTAGCTGCTATCGGGCAAGATGCCTGCGTCATAGGCATCGCGTAGCTTGTTGAGGGCAATCCTGCCCAGAGTCTTCGAAAGCATGTTGGCATCTGCCAGCGAATCCAACTCGTGCAGGAATCTGTTAATCTGCTTTTCTGCGATGTCGAGATTCTTTTCGTAATACGGCTCGTAGTATCGCCGCATGCTGTCTCTCTCTCTTGCCAAAATGGCCTCGCTCTTATAGATGTCAAAACTATCCTTGGCAATCAGCTCTTGTGCATCCCATGGCTCGCCCAGCTTGAAACGCAGTTGGACGGTCGATTCGCGGGGGCAGAACAGGCAGAGTAGTATGATGCCTAACACAACGAATAATGCACGCAGTGAAATGTCGCGCAATGTCAGTTTTTTCGGATGATTGTACCGATTCATTGTTCTAAAAGTTATATTACGATGCGAAAATACGAAAAAATACTTAAAATTACGAAAAAAAGTCGTAATTTTGCAGAAATAATGTAAATATAGCTATGTCAGACAGAAAAGTTCGAGTTCGTTTTGCCCCAAGTCCTACAGGACCTCTTCATATTGGTGGTGTCAGAACGGCTCTTTACAATTACCTTTTTGCGCGCCAGCATGGTGGCGATTTGATTTTCCGTATTGAGGATACCGACTCTACCCGTTTTGTTCCCGGAGCAGAGGAGTATATCATAGAGAGTTTTAAATGGCTGGGCATTCAGTTTGATGAGGGTGTCAGCTTCGGTGGTGAGCATGGTCCCTACCGTCAGAGCGAGCGTCGCGACATATATAAGAAATATGTGAAGGTGCTCCTCGATAATGGCAAGGCATACATCGCATTCGATACCCCGGAGGAGTTGGATGCCAAGCGTCAGCAGGTTGAGAACTTCCAGTACGATGCCAGTACACGTTTGCAGATGCGTAACTCCCTGACTATGTCAAAGGAGGAGGTAGATGCTTTGATTCAGGGTGGCCATCAGTATGTGGTACGTTTCAAGATAGAGCCCGGTCGTGACGTGGAGGTTGACGACATCATCCGTGGAAAGGTGGTCATCAACAGTAGCATCCTTGATGACAAGGTGCTCTACAAGAGTGCCGATGAACTGCCCACCTATCACCTTGCCAATATCGTGGACGACCATCTGATGGAGGTAACTCACGTCATCCGTGGTGAGGAGTGGCTTCCCTCTGCTCCCCTTCATGTGTTGCTCTACGAAGCTTTCGACTGGGCCGATACTATGCCCCGCTTTGCTCACCTTCCCTTGCTGCTCAAGCCTATTGGCAATGGTAAGTTGTCAAAGCGCGATGGCGACAAACTAGGCTTCCCCGTGTTCCCCCTCGAATGGCACGACCCCAAGAGCGGCGAGATAAGCAGCGGTTATCGCGAGAAGGGCTATCTGCCCCAGGCTGTGGTAAACTTCCTGGCTCTGCTTGGATGGAATCCCGGTGAGGCACATGATGAGATGATGACGTTGGAGGAACTTGTACAGTACTTCGACCTCAGCAAGTGTTCTAAGAACGGTGCCAAGTTTGACTATGTAAAGGCTGCCTGGTTCAATCACCAGTATCTCATTCAGCAGCCCGATGAGGCTTGGGCTCCCGCATACGGCAAGGTACTTGCAGAGCAAGGCATCTCAGCTACTACCGAGCAGATGGCAGAGGTGGTACGCATGATGAAGACCAAGGTGATTGAGTATGTGGACGGTCAAGGCAACAAGAAGAAGCGTAACATCAGTTTTGCTTCAGATCTCTGGCCTCTCACCAAGTTTTTCTTTGTGGCTCCCACAGAGTTTGATACAGAAGATAAGTTTATCAAGAAGAACTGGAAGGCTGCCGATGGCGACAATGCGGGTACGGCTGCAGAGATGAAACTCTTTGCCGACCGTCTGTCTCAGGTTGCCAACTGGACAGCTGAAGGCCTCAAGACAGAGATAGATCCTTGGGTAGAGGCAGAGCAGTTACGTCCCTGGAATGCTTGGCGCGTATGTCTGGTAGGTGCTGGTCAGGGCCCCGATATGTATGAACTGGCCGCCTTCCTGGGTAAGGATGAAGTGATTCGTCGTATGCAGTATGCAATAGACAAGCTCTAATGTATAGTTTCGGAATTTTTCTTTATTCTTTGGCCATAATATTGGCCTATCCTTTCAACCGCAAAGCGCGTTTGATGGTGAAAGGCCACGTGAATACATTCCGTATTCTCCGTCGGGAGGTTGACAAGAAGGCACGCTATGTGTGGTTTCATGCTGCCTCATTAGGTGAGTTTGAGCAGGGACGTCCTTTGATGGAACGTTTCCGTCGCGAGCATCCTGAATACAAGATACTCCTGACTTTCTTCTCACCTTCAGGATATGAGGTGAGAAAGAACTATACGGGTGCCGACATCATCTGTTATCTGCCTTTCGATACTCCGGGCAACGTGATGAGCTTCTTCCGTTTGGTGCGTCCCGAGATGGCATTCTTCATCAAGTACGAGTATTGGAACAACTTCTTTCTGGCTTGTCGCCTGAAGCACATACCTATCTATATGGTTAGTGCTATCTTCCGTCCTACACAAGGATTTTTCCATTGGTGGGGATTCTGGCGCAGATGGGCACTTAAATGTGTGACTCACTTCTTTGTGCAGAACGAAGAGTCGAAGCAGTTGCTGGCGAGTCGCGGATATGAGAATGTTACGGTAACAGGTGATACACGTTTCGACCGAGTGGTTGACATCAACCGACAGGCCAAGGACATTCCCTTCATGGAACGTTTCAAGAACGGTTCACCTGTCTTGGTGGCAGGTAGCAGTTGGACACCCGATGAGGACATCATCATTCCGTATTTCAACGAGCATCCCGAACTTAAGCTGGTGTTGGCTCCACATGTCATTGACGAATGGCACTTGCGTGAGATTGAGAGCAAACTGAAACGCCCTGCTATGCGTGTTTCACAGTTGTCTAAGGATAATATCGCCAATGTGGAATGTCTTATAGTGGACTGCTTTGGCTTGCTGAGTAGCATCTATCGCTATGGAGAGGTAGCATACGTAGGTGGAGGTTTCGGAGTAGGCATTCACAATGTTCCCGAGGCTGCGGTATATGGCATCCCCGTGCTCTTTGGCCCTAACAACAAGAAATTCCAGGAGGCACAGGACTTGTTGCGATTGGGAGCTTGTTATGAAATAAGCGATAGCGCATCCTTTGCGTCCTTGATGGATAGATTCCACACGGAGCCTGAATTCTTGGCACGTTGCGGTAAACTGTCGGGCGATTACATCAAGGATAATGCAGGAGCTTCCGATGTTATCTGGGAGAAGTTGGAGCTATAGAGGCACTCCGCAGACATGTCTTATTGTTGTTTGAATACCTCGTTGTCTTGTTGACTCTTTGGGTTCATTGTCTTGTTGACTGGATTCATTGACCCAATATAAAA